>JBHLND010000301.1:0-3878 GCA_048937485.1 Promethearchaeota archaeon | reverse complement strand
AAACTCTCGCGAAGCGGTTCGTCGCCCACTTTCAGCGGTGGATGATCCACACGAACATCAATATCGACTGACTTGTACTTGGACTTCGCGTGATAGTTATCAAAGAATACATAGAGCGTGTCACGATCCTCGGCTACATATTCAGTGTCCACAGATTTCACCTTCTCATTAGACCAGAGCGCTTTGCCATCTTCATACTCTGTGACTGTGCCAATAAGAGGGGTTCTCTTCACGTCAGCCTGTTTCAGAATGTAAACACTAAAGTCATCTCCGTCGACTTCGTTTGCATAAACTGCAATTCGACTCCCTTTTCGAACGGGAATTTCTACATAGTCCCATTCGCCGGCCTCTAACTCGATATTCTTTTTCAGATGTCCTCCACGAACCTTCATTGTCATCCCTGCTCCTAGCTGAGAACGGAACCTTTCATGAAAAGATGTCCTAATGAGTTTTGCTGCCGACGTTGATATCCAACCATAATTCCGTGGAGATAGTAAAAGATGGTTTCAAAGTGCATCCACAGTGGATGAATAGTCGGAGTGAATTATCTGTCTAAAAAGAAATGGTAGCGGGTGTAGGATTTTTCGGCTCCAAAATGGAAATCATTTCGGATGAACCTACGATCTCGGGGTGACCCAAAGCGGTGCTCGAGCGGAGCCGCTCATATGAGCCCCGCGGGATAGGCCTGGCTTCCCCAACCCGCTGTTGCTAGAGAAAAATCGCCCGACGCGGCTCTTAAGGGTTTTCATGGAACCACCGAATCAAGGCTTCAGCATATTACTCAAAGCAGTGACTTGAACTTCTCAAATATGTCAACGGCGCTAACAGTACTCTGGCAGTATTTGCACTGCATAACAGAACCCGTTTCTGGATAGTCAAGTTTTCCGCCGCATGAAGGGCACTCAATAGTCTGGAGTACAATTCCTTTGTTTTCAAGTTGAGAATAAAGTGATGCAAAATCAATTACTACCTGATACTGAATGGTCTTTCTCGCGAGCATAGTATTAGAGATATATTTTCCATCGTCGGTGATTATTCCATCCAGTTCTCCATCCGCAATTAGCTCCTCAACGATGCTCTTGAGGCTCTTGAATACTCCATCAGCTGATAGTTTCTCAAGGGACACTTTCTCAGCCTGAGCAATCATTTCCCTAAGCAAAACATCCTTGGCAATTTTGTGCAGATTCACTTCTCCTTTTGGTTTTACAAGTCGAAGCACTTGCGTTTTCAATCGGTCAGGCCGTTCAAGGGCTTCTCTCATTTCTTCAACTACTCTAACAATCTCCGCCGCTTTGTGTTGATGAAGACCATATTTGACTATCACCACTCCACGGGGAGTGGAATAGCTGACCGCAAGATGAACACTACCTGATAATGATCCTGTTAATCCACGAGTTTCAACTGCAATGCTTTGGATGTCCTCATAGTTGTATGAATGAAGTCGTTTCCTAGATGTCTTGAACATGCCCGTAGACTCGAGAAATACTAAGCCCCTATTAGTTACTACTAGCTCACCTGAGGAATATTCTCCTCGTGAGGACCCAAGCATCCCTTTCATTTGAAACCTTAGAAAATTGCATCTCTCATAGGTGATTACTTGCTCGCTGGGATCCAAGCCATCTCGTTTGGACAAATGAAACCCCCTGCAAATAGGAAGACTGTTTCTTCATAAATTACTTACCAAGACTCTCTCACAGAGTTAATTATGGGTTTTCATAGGTTTGCAGCGAACTCCTACTTTCTGTAGTAATAGAATGCACTGCCGGCTGCGATTGCAACAGCCCCAAACCACAACAGGAGAAGTGCAAGGGAAACATCGGTAGAAATAGTGGTTGCTGAGAGGCCAATGATTGCAGCTGGAATCGCAAATAGTACGAAGGCAAACCCATTGCGAGCGGCCTTGTCAGAGATCAACATGGTGCGTTCATCCTTGAGCCTTACCGAGTATATCGTGAACCCCATCATCACTGCAATGAAGACGATCCCTCCAAATGCCGATGAAGCCAGCGTGGGCCAGTCTGCATCCGGAAAAAGCAGACTCATGACTAATTGCGTGGCAAGCCACGCGAAGGCAAGACAGATTAGCATCACAAGAAACGATTTGTTTGACAATCTCTCCTCTGTCAAGAAATCACCTCTTGTAGTAGTAGTAGCTTGATCCATAGAAGACTAGCAGGGATGAAATCCAAACTACCAAGACTGACACTCCGTTTTCACTCCAGCCTGAACTCAAGAACTGGAAAATACTAAGAAATGGTAGAACCATCATAAGGAATAGGAATCCATTACGTCCAGCTCGTCCCAGAATATTCACATATCGCTCATCTTGCAGTTTCTTCACGTAAAGAATTACTAAGACATTGACCAGAAGAACCACGCCGACTATTGCATTGAATACAATCAAAGTTTCATCTATTAGAGGCTGCATTTCTATCATCTCTATATGCAAAGATTTCTTCAATTCTCATCTCAAAGGCACGCGCCAGCTTGAATGCAAGCAAAAGGGAGGGGTTGTAGGTCCCCTTTTCCATCGATATAACAGTCTGACGAGAAACACCCAAGCGCATTGCTAGGCTCTCCTGGGTCCATGCATCAGGGGAAGAGCTTTCAGCCATCCGCTGTTCTCGAATCTCCCGGATTCTGTTCACAATCATACTAGACACAACCACTGAGATGTAAAGTCTACTTTACGTAAAGCGAACTTTACATTTAAGGTTGTCGTTGCCAGATAAATAATAAGCCACGGAGCACCAGAAAGTCGAGAAATGATTAGATACGCTCTTGTCAGACCCCCTGGCAAATCCTTCAAAGGATGCATCTCTTCACATCCCGCCCGTCATTCAATAGACTATGCACTGGCACTGGACCAGCATGCCAAGTACTGCGATACACTGATGGAACTGGGCCTAGAGCTGATTTCCCTTTCTCCTGATCATGAACACCCGGACTCCTGCTTCGTAGAGGACACTGCAGTTCTGCGAGGGGACAAAGCTTTCATCACAAGAATGGCACGTGACAGTCGACGTGGTGAGGAGTATGATATTGTTGAGGTTCTGGAGGAATACAAGAGGATTAAGAGAGCCTTTGCACCAGCAACGATTGAGGGGGGAGATGTCATCCATTTTCCTGACAAGCTAATAACAGGGATCACCCAACGGACCAATATTCTCGGAGTTGACCAAATGGTGGAGTGGCTTGAGGTAGAGTCAAGTCTTATCGAGGATCAATCAATCATCCATCTTAAGAGTCACGTGACATACCTTGGAAGGAATACAATCATTGTAACTCCCGCTTACCGAAATCATCCTGTTCTGAGTACGTTTGAAAGGATTGTAGTTCCTGCCAATGAGGAATACGCTGCCAACACGTTGGCGATAGATGATGTCATCTTGATGCCTGCTAACTGCAAGAAGTCCATCAAATTGGTTGAGGAACATGGATTCGCCGTATCTCCTACGAACATGAGCGAGTTCGAGAAATGCGAGGGTGCTCTTACCTGTTTATCACTGATCTTCTAAAGCTTTGAAAAAAGGGCAAACAGCGTCTTTCAGCTAACTCACAGAGCCATACGACATGATATCAGTAGAGTTGTAGCTTTCACTCTCTAGAATTCCATTCCAACGAATCTCCTCTGGATACTCAAAGCCCGGAAGCTCCCTACAGCGACCAACCCATCTCCAGCACGGAACGTTGTCCAAGAACTCTAACCTGTAGAGGTTGGCCTTGCTTGCATTAAACCTGACTTCAAGGAGGGTGCCCTCAGGTAAGCCATCAATATCAGCGACCTCCAAGATGTCTCTGCTGCCCTCCTCATTCCTGGCTCTTCGTGATAGGTAGTACCTTATCTCCGAGTTATTGTCCTTACTATAGACTGCGAC
>JBHLND010000300.1:0-3897 GCA_048937485.1 Promethearchaeota archaeon | reverse complement strand
CGGCTTCCCTCTTCTTCTTGTTCATTATCCACTCTAGCTGCTGTCGGATTCCTTGGCCTTCTTCAGGTTCGAGACCCTCTGCTTTCTCCAGAACCACATCAGAGTACATCATGATGAGCCGACGGTATGAGTCATATGCAAATCGTTCATCTCCAGATTCCTCGATGAGACCTGGGAGTGTCTGGGTTGTCAGTCCAACATTCAACACGGTCTCCATCATCCCTGGCATGCTTTTTCTCGCACCAGACCTACAAGAAACCAGCAGCGGGTTCTTTGGGTCGCCAAACTTCTTTCCAAGTATCTTCTCAATGGCAGACAATGCCTTCTTGGCCTCATCCTTCATATCGTCTGTGAGACCGCCAGTCTTGAGATACTCATTGCAGACATCAGTAGAAATCGTAAATCCTGGTGGTACTGGAAGTCCTAGGAGGGTGGCCCCCGCAAGTGATGCTCCCTTGCCGCCCAGCAGGTTCTTCATATCAGCCTTTCCGTCCGCTTCGCCAGCACCGAATTTGTACACGCGCTTGACCATTGTGCTTTTCCTTCTTCACATTCAATGTGTGATAATTGCAAGGTCACCTCATCTCGTCCTACATCAAGAATCATTGACGAAGTGCAAATATGTTCATCAATCAGAGACTCTGTTAACTGAGTTGTGACTTGTCGTT
Source organism: Promethearchaeota archaeon (assembly GCA_048937485.1). Lineage (GTDB taxonomy): Archaea > Asgardarchaeota > Thorarchaeia > Thorarchaeales > Thorarchaeaceae > SMTZ1-83. The sequence continues at coordinate 3,229 of JBHLND010000300.1, read as the reverse complement.
AGTTATCGTAATCCGTTTTTAATCTGCCCCTCCGGCAATGAATTCCTGAGCAATTTTAAGAGAATCGCATGCCGAAAGCCTTTTGCATGAATTGATTACGCCCTGTCATTGCATTTCGAGGTTGCCAAGATGATTGACCTGACAATAAATGAAGAGCAGCTAGAGCGCACAGTTCAAAGATGCCGCGATCGTAACATTGTGATTCCCACCTTTGCGCAGCAGAAGAATCCTAGCTTGATCCCCAAGAAGATTAGTGATGAACTGAGAAGCATTGGCCTTTGGGATGTTGTCCCTGAAAACCTCTTTCGAATTACTTGGAAGAATCAACCAGTGGAAACCGGAGGTCTCTATCGGCCTCTGGCAAACTACATGGAACTGCCTCCAGAGTTGACTGGAGTTGAAGCCCGTATTATCGCATTGGTGGGCAAGTGGTTTCCCACTGGCGCCCATAAGGTGGGTGCAGCCTTCGGCTGTCTTGTTCCTCCCCTTGTGACAGGTCAGTTTGACCCAACAAAGCACAAGGCGGTCTGGCCGTCAACAGGCAACTACTGCCGCGGCGGCGCATATGACTCATCATTACTGGCATGCGATAGCGTTGCGATTCTTCCTCAGGAAATGTCACAGGAGCGCTTTGATTGGCTTGCCGGTGTTGCTGGTGAGGTCATCAAGACTCCTGGCTCGGAGAGCAACGTGAAGGAAATCTATGATAAAGTGTGGGAGCTCCGAAGAACTCGGGATGATGTCTTCATCTTTAATCAATTCTCAGAGTTTGGCAACTACTTATGGCACTACGAGGTAACTGGGAACGCCTTCAATGAGGTGCTGGAGAAAGAATTGGGGGGCAACAAGTACCATGGTCTCTGTCTGACTACTGGTTCTGCAGGTACAATCGGAAGCGGCGACTTTATGAAGCAGCATTTCCCAACATCAAAGGTTGCTGCAGGTGAGGCAGTCCAATGCCCGACTCTCTGGATTAACGGTTATGGTGCCCATCGAATTGAAGGGATTGGTGACAAACATGTGCCCTGGATTCACAATGTACGCAATACCGACATGATTATCGCCATCGACGACAACGATCCGATGAACCTCATACGCCTCTTCAATGAACCTGCAGGTCGTGATTATCTTGTCAATGACATCGGGGTTCCTAAAGAACTTGCCAATCAACTGGACTTACTTGGTATATCAAGTATTGCCAATCTGCTCATGGCAGTTAAGTACGCCAAGTTCTATGAGCTTACCAAGAAAGACGTGGTGTTGACTGTCTTCACAGACTCAATGGACATGTACCAGTCCCGTTTGATAGAGGCTCGCGCAGAACATGGCGAGTACACTCGTGATCATGCTATCAAAGACTACCATCGTCATCTCATGGCACAAAAGACTGATGCAATGATTGAGCTAGGCCATTATGAAAGAAAGCGTGTTCATCATCTCAAGTACTTCACCTGGATAGAACAGCAGATGTTTGATTTGGATGAGCTAAATGCGCAGTGGTTCGATTATCCCGAATATTGGGAACGAGTACAACAGGCGACTCCGAAGATTGATGAACTCATTGTATCATTCAATGAGCGTGTTGGTCTTCTATAGGCGAATTCTATCGCGAGAAGGTTTAGTATCCCGAACTGACCTTCTCTCTATCCAACCTCTCTAGCTTGAAGCAAACAGGCTTTTTCCCATCTGTGCATGACGTGTACTGAATTCCGGGACCCATGGCAAAATTGCCCCCAAAGAAGAGTACCGAGAGATCCTTGTATATGTCCCGCCACGCCCAACCGCAAAAGCCCTCAGGCTGCTTCATTACGGTATCTATAATGAATTCATCTCCTTCATTGAATAGGCTGCACTTCTTGATCTTTTGACCTGTTGATGGTAAAAGCAGCTCATGGCCAAATACGTCTTCTGGACTGAATGTTCTCACCACTGTGACTTTTACTTTCCACATGCTATCACAAATTCTTCGGCGATTCGTTTAGTAAAAGGAAATGTTTCTACGCAAAGCCGCAAATGCAATTAGATGATATAAAGATAGGTTGAGTTCTTTTCGTCAGCTTTAACCTGCGTGAGCCCCTTGAAGAGAAATCGATAGGAGACCACTCGCGTACCTGGTCGGAGTTCACGGGAGAATTTCTCCTCGAGACGTTCGTTAACTCCAACTCCCTGGTATACAGTTACGACAGTTGCATGCTCAATTGGGGATGAAAAGAAGTTCTCTCTCAGCACCAAGACTCTTTGCGATAAGCCCCAACGTCGAATGGCTAGGCGGGACCACAGGACTCGCAATGGATCTAGCTCAATGCCAACACATCGAGCTCCAAACTCCTTGGCTGCCATTATGAGGATTCGCCCATCCCCTGACCCGATGTCGTAAAGAAGGTCCTCGGGACTTACCTCTGCCATTTCCAGCATACCTCTGACCTTCTTCCTTGGTGTTGGCACCCAAGGGGCGCCGAAGATTGCGGACCAAGCCACCCAGATGGACATGGCAAGAAACACAAGCACTACAACCAAGACATTCATCCAGAATTCCATGGGGCCATCCTGTTACGTATTTGAGTTTCACAATAAAAACAGAATGCTGTTGTGATCCCCTGCACCAGCTAGTAAAAACATCCACGAATGGTTTGTGGTCCAAACTACATTTGCTGAAATACTAATCCTGCAATATTTCTATATCAAAAAGCTGCGCCGTGAGAGACTGGGGTACCACCGAAGAGGAGCTCTAACGGTTATCCTGTTTGCAAACGGTGTAAGTCATTCCTCTGGAGGCAAATATGTGCCTCAAAGCAACAGAATAGCGATAATCATAGTAGGAGTTATTCTATTCTGTATGCCATATTTCAACCCTATTTGTGGCTACAACGCTTCTAATGATTGCACTTCGAAGCCACCAGTGGAATCAGGTGCGGCATCCATTCAGGATTACAAGGCGGCTCATATCGATTCTGAAAACGGCATTTTGGATCCTGTTGAGATTTGGCACACTGGAACTGCATATGGATTTACACAATATGGATCGGGTAGGACTGATGTCACTGTTAACCCCACCACTGAGGTCTGGCTCCCTGCCGGTGCACCTGTCACGTATTACTCCGCGGATTGCTTCGACTCCGGCTTCTTCCTGGTTGGGTCTGGAGGGTCTGCGGACTTCGGTTCGCCTGCAGGCACAATGTCTTGGTGGGGCAAGTGGGACGAGTCCGCTCCTCATGGCAGATTCTGGGGG
>JBHLND010000299.1:0-3901 GCA_048937485.1 Promethearchaeota archaeon | reverse complement strand
CCTTCCTCTGGAACCGCTTTACAACCCCTTATAGGTCCTGAGTCTTACAATGCACCATCCATCAAGCGGTTTCGTGACTATCTCGAGGAGAGATACTCGCCTCCAGATTATAAGAAAGTCATACTGCTCCTTCCATGCTCGGCACGGAAACCCTATTCGGAATCCAAGTCACATAAGCGATTTCAGCGCGCGATAGAGTCTGCCTTGGGACTCGGAATTTCCGAAGTCGCAGAGACCATTATCACCTCTCCCTTGGGCGTAATTCCACGTGAACTTGAGAGGATATTTCCCATTGCTCAGTACGATATTCCGGTATCAGGCGATTGGGACGCAGAAGAGATTCAAATTGCAGTCGATGCTCTCGTGAAGCATCTCTCCAAATTCTCAGATTCCGCTGTTGTTGTGGCGCATGTACATGGCGGATACCTTGACATTGTAAGAGGTGCAGAGGACCAAATTCAGCAAAGCATTATTTACACTACTTCTGAACAGTCCCCCACATCTTCGAACTCGCTTGATGCGCTTTCAGAAACACTGCAAGATCTAAAAGAAGTTCTCTCAATGGAGTGCCGTTCATCTAGGCAATTGGAGGAGATTCTTCGAGCGACGGCTGATTTCCAATTTGGATTTGGAACTGGTGCCACATTGATTCCAGACGACTCGAAGCTTGGTGGGAAGCCGTATAGGATGATAACTTGCAGAGTCGAAGGTGAGCAGATCTGTGCTTATATTGCTTCTAGCGGCTCTCTCTCTCTAACTCTGGATGGTGCAGAGTTACTATCTCCATTGAATCGGTACTGGGTTCGATTCGAGGGGTCGTTACTTAAGGGTGGATCTCTCTTTGCTGTCGGGATTGAGGATGCGGACGATAGGATTAGACCAGGTGATGAGGTAGTAATTCTCAGTAGGGATAACAATGTCATCGGTGTAGGAAGAAGTGAAATGTCTGGTTCGGAGATGTGTGAGTTCAACAATGGTCGAGCGATTAGCGTGAGGCACAAGGTGGAGGTGAAATGACTCTTGCCAATACTTACCGATAAGATCCGCGATGCCGTGATAAAGGGAAATCTGAAGGCAAGGGGTCAATCCATTCATCGTATTCGCAAGAAGAACTTGAATCACCCTGCAGCAAAGTGGCTCTCCAAGAACAGGCTTCGTAAAGGAGTCGGAGATGCCCTCGCAATTGTATTGGCAACATCGGGATGTGCACATGCAAGAAGTGAATCCGGTGGATGCATAATGTGTAGCTATTTACTGGATGGGTCCGCTGAAAAGCCAACAGCCGAGCAGCTTGTCGAGCAATTCCAATCAGCCCTACTTGAGATAAAAGAGAACGCGTCCCCTCTTGGAGTAAAGGTCTATACAAGCGGTAGCTTTCTTGACTCTACTGAGGTGCCGGAAGAAGCGAGGGATGGAATTCTACAGATAATCGGGGCTGATGACCGCATTTCGGATATCGTTCTTGAATCACGGCCAGAGTATGTGACAGAGGCCACAATGTCTTCGGTTCGCTCCTTTCTTGAGGGCCGTCATATAGAGATCGGTGTTGGTCTTGAAAGCGCAAGCGATGAAGTCAGATCACTGTGCATAAACAAGGGCTTCACGAAAGAGGACTTTGAAAGAGCAGTAAAAACCGCAGAGAAGCATGACATAGGCGTGAGGGCCTATGTTTTGCTGAAGCCCCCCTTTCTAACGGAGTATGCCGCTCTTAAGGATGCAGTCGAAACAATGGTCTATGCCGCGCAGGTAGGGGTAAGCACAATATCTGTGAATCCGGTGAATATCCAGAGACACACATTAGTTGAGCAACTCTGGACCCATGGCCAATATCGCCCTCCATGGCTATGGACGCTTGTTGAGGTTCTCAAGACAACTCGCACCAAAGTCGATGAGAATGTGCCAATAATTTGTGATCCTGTCGCTGCTGGGCGCGCGAGAGGAGTGCACAACTGCGGCCGCTGTGATTCAAGAATCACGGAAGCAATTCGCGAATTCTCTATTGACCAGAACCCTGATGCTCTCTCAGAACTTGAATGTGGCTGCATCAATCTATGGCATCATGTTCTTGAGCACGAAGACATTTCGCTGCTAGTCCACACTCATAGACTTGAATCGTGATTGGAAAAGGCTTAAGACCAACTTCGAAGCGGTCGGTCCAGTCTGATAATTCGAGGTAGATAATCTTGACCAGCTATGTAACGAGGGTTTCTGTTTGGTTTAACAGTGAAGGCGCTTCTCCTGCAGTTGTAATTGAGAAACTGCTTGAGCTTGGCTTCACTGCTATTAGAGGTGCCTACGACTTCGTCTATGAGCACGCCCAGGAAAACATGAGCAACGAGGATTTGATGGATGCTATCATTGAAATCTCCAATGCGCTTCACAAGACCTTGTCCGGCTTCAAGGTGCTTTACACTCTCGATACTCAACCCAAGGAAGATGCGGATTACATTCCTCTCAAAGATATTGATGCAGAGCTAGCATCACTAGAGATGGAACTAAAGGAACTTGAGAAGGAAGCAAAATCAGAATAGGCAAAGGGGAAGATTCCCCTTTGCCAAATGGGAGGGTTTGGGTGAGTTTCTAATCCGACGTCACTTGAGGCTCTCGGCGTTCATATTCGCCAGCCCCTTCTCCAGCTTGTACCGTGACGTTAATCTTTCTTTTGTCACCAGGATTCATTCTGGTATACTTCCAAACTAAGTTTGTGCCATCCGCTGCTGGTTTCTCAGCAGGAGCCTCTTCCTCAGGTTCAGTACGAACATAGTCGAATCCAGCGGGGATCCAATCAGTGACCTCAACATTCTCAACAGTCACTTCTCCTTTGTTCTCAATAACCAGCATGATCACATATTCGCCAGCTTCAGCGCCCTTGTTGATGCCTTTCTTCACTGAGATGCTTCTTTTCTTGTAGATTACACCCAGTTTATGTCCGTCATCTGCACTTGCAGCTTCTGCACCCATTCCTGCTGGATATGGTTGTGCTTTGCATGTAATTGGGGAGGGATACTCTTTTTCTGGACGACTCTTCCATGCCATGATTGCATAGTTGACCTTGAAGGATTCGCCTGGTTTAATCTCTCCAACCGAGTCTTTCAAATTGGCTACCCTGAATGTAATCTTGTGCGGACCATCTGGGTTTTGATCATCAGGATCAATTGAAATCTCTGAATCACCAGTGTATTCCTCGCCTCTAATCCACATAGTGACATGTTCTGGCTTTGGTGGCATTACGTCATCAGGGAGATTGTCCACAATTTCCACTTCATTCAGCTTGGAGGTTCCAGTGTTCTTCACGTCGATGGTGACCTCGACGGGGGTCTTGTCGAAGCTATGAACCTCTGGTGGGTCAAACTCCTTTGTGTAGTCTATACGGGCTATAGGAATTTTCTGTGGTGTCTTTTCGATTGTACCAAGCACCCTCTTTTGTATCACCCTCATTGGTGTGTAGACTACTTCCTGCGTGCACTTTGGCGGAGCCCTGCTGCCGACTTCAAACGTAGAAGTCCATTCTTGCTCAGGAGCCATTTCCAGTGCAGGTGCCTCATCAATCATCTTCCTCGGTTCGCCACCCTCTTCAGGTGTCAGAAACACCTCGGCCTTATCAAGCCGCACCATCAGGTCACTCTCGTTTGAGCACTCCAATGTGCATTCCCACTGATTTGGCTCAGTTTCAGTAGTTTCAATTCCAGTTAGAAATTCGGTAAGGGCGGTCATGTCTGGATTGAGATTGGATCTCTGGTGCCCTTCGGCTCTATAGGTCACCACAATCTCTCCCGCGCTCTTCTCTTCTGTATCCTCTACATTTCCCGTTGCAGAGATTGCAAGTGTGGCCTCTTCCCTGGGATACACAATGAATTCTTTCCAGATTAGCGTTCGAGTACCTTCGTCGTATTCGGTTATC
>JBHLND010000298.1:480-3909 GCA_048937485.1 Promethearchaeota archaeon | reverse complement strand
CGTTGATTGGTCCAAACTTGAAGAAGAAGTTCGGAAGGGTACTCTATGGAGGTTCATCAGCAGTCTGGCCGCCATATGAAATAACACCATTGAAAGGAATACAGGAGAAACTGAAAGGTAAAGCAAAGATTGTGAAGGATGCATCAACCGCAGATGTTGCTGTTGTTTTCGTTGGATTGAATCATGGCAAAGGTCAGGATTCTGAAGCGTCCGACCGGATGAAGCTCGGACTTCCTGATAAGCAAGTTCAGCTAATTAATGAAACAGCCAAAGACAATCCAAATACTGTTGTTGCTGTAATTGCGGGCAGTCCCATTGCTATGAACGAATGGCTCAATAATGTGCCAGTGGTTCTTGATGCTTGGCATTCGGGGATGGAAGGAGGAAGAGCAATTGCCAACATACTCTTTGGTGATGCGAATCCATCGGGGAAACTTCCAGTCACCTTCCCTAGGAAGTTGGGCGATTCACCTGCTCACAGTACAGGGAATCCGAGAAACTATCCTGGCGATGAGGAGAGGAATGTCTACTATGACGAGGGCATATTCGTGGGGTACCGCTGGTTTGACGAGAAGGAGATTACACCTCTATTCCCATTTGGTTTTGGTCTAAGCTACACTTCGTTTGAGTTCACCGAAATTGAGGCTCAAGTTCAGGATCTCTCAGACTCAGGTGATGCCATTCGAATCACTGTTGAAGTGGAGAACATTGGAAAAAGCACTGGAGCGGAGGTCGTTCAGGTTTACTCTCATGATGTGGAGAGCTCAGTAGAGAAACCTCCCCAAGAACTTGTTGGATTCGAGAAAGTAGTGTTGCAACCAGGTGAGAAAAAGTCAGTACCCGTTCTAGTCAGGGCGAAGGATTTGATGTTCTATGATGTAAGCAAACATGACTGGCATCTTGAACCTGGAGAGTATGAGCTAAGAGTTGGCAACTCAAGCAGGAATATTCTCTCAAAACACATAATTTCATTCTAGAAATCGTTATCAAATCATAAGAGCCTGTTGATGCTATCAGCAGCTATCGGAATCCCGATTGGTTTAGTGTATGTTGTTCGATCAAATGGGGAGGTGTTATCCAAATCCGGCATGCTAAGTATCGTTTCGTGTGTGAGTATAAGACTGCATTTCGGCAGCCACGAAATATGTTGCTGGGGGCTATTGGAGAAGCCCCAGATTATTCTAGTTAGTCATTCTGCAACATCTAATGCTGCACCATCAATTTCCAATGGAATAGTAGGACTACAGTCATCCTTCGAATCGCTTTCCTGTTTAGGCTCCTCGATAATTGGACGCGGCTTGGCCAAGCCGCTTCGAATGACAAGGACACCACCGACCGAGACCAAGCCGCACAAGACCAAAGTCACCGGGAAGCCAATTATGTTGATTAGCCAGCCATAGATACCAATCTGCGGCATGGCGAATAGGAAGAGGATCGTCGGTGAGAGCGAGTAGATGCTGTTCCTATTGCGATTGGGTATCACGTCAAGAAGAATTCTTTGTGTCAGAATCTCTGCGAACCCACCAAAGATGAGAGTAAAGCAGAATACCATGAAGATTAGAAATATCGGCAATACATTCGCTATTGGTATTCTCAGAATCTCAACTGACGTGAATGGCAACATGATGCTGACCAAGTCAGCTCCTGTTGACATTGGTGGGAAGAAATACAGGACAGAAGCCATTGCTAGATAGAATGCAAATCCTCCAGCTTGAAGCAATCTAAAACGCGGAATCCATTTCTTTGGTTCGAAGCGTCTCGACCAGATTCCGGATCTCTCCTGTGCGAATACTCCTGGAATGAATGCGATCGTACGATAGCTTGCTACCGCTACATCCGTGATGAGGTAACTGAAGTACATGGGGAACAGTATAAGATTGCCCCAAACTGTTATTGTACTGTAAGTGATGCAGCTGCCAACGATAATGTATTTCACATAGGGAGTATATCGGATGTAGGACACGCCACCTCTTAAGAGATTGAAGTATTCACTCATTGACGGACGACCTTCTCGTTCAGCTTCAACCTCCGGAAAGTCACGTATCAACTTCAAGACAAGAAGGGCAAAGATTGTGGCACCTATAAACTGAAGCTGGAATACCCACGGACGATTGAAGACCGCTGCGAGAACACTTCCTGGAATCAGAGCTATTGTTGAGGCAATTTGGGAGATCATTCCCATGCGGCCCCAAAACACACCGTATTCCTTCCTATCTGTATCGGAGGCATTCGCATATTTGTAGTTGTTATCAAACCAAGCGCCCCATGCGCCACTAATCTGAGAGCTGGCGAATCCCTGCAGGGCATATATTGCAGCAAGATACGTAAATGGCGTATCACTCGTTACAAAAGAGACCATTAGAAATGATATCCCATAGAAGAAATTACCTGATGCAATAACCCAACGCTGACCAATCCAGTCGCCAATTGCACCTGATGGATAGTCAAGCATCGTCTGAACTGCCATTTGAATCACCACAAGCATGCCTAGCAGTCCAAGCCCTTGCATGTAGTCTCCACCACCCAGAGCTTCAGCCACGAAGATTGTATAGAAGGTTGTGCTGAGGGTGAAGGTGATATTAGCAAATGGAAACATGAAAAACAGAATCTTCGACATACGTAGTAGTTTGTCCGATGCCTCTGGAAATCCAAGGAATGATTCTAGCCTGCTCAATGTTAAGTCCTCGTTCAGTAGCCACGCATGGTCAAGTGGGGGTGGTTTTCTATGACCAGCACCTCCGACATTCATGTTATAACTAGAAGGCACAATATGGGGTCACAATATGGAATCTCTTATTGTTACTATGGCTTTATGGTCGGCGCAACCTGCCGGCGAAAAAGGGAGTAGAGGCTTAGGCTTCCCGTTAGGAAGTTTGATCGGAATAGTCGCATCCTTTCCGGGAGCAGGCTTCACAAGACTTGTATTTTCACCTTAGGTTCGCAGAATCTGCTCTGTGAGGCATAATCCAAGACCTTCGCTGTTTGCTAGTGAGCCACGAGTCAAGGACTTCAGCAATGTTGAGATAGGTTCGGAACTAATCCTATAGAAATTCGAAACTTACTTTAGTACCGTATCTCTCCAATTTGTGTAGAGGGTTCTGAATGAAGAATGAAGGAGTTATGCGGGCAATGTTACTGCAGACTCCAGTTTCAATTTGGCTCAGAGCTACTGCCACACGATGATAAACAATGGAGGGATTGACAAATGCAGGTATTTTCAACAACAGTATCAGTTATTGTGGTGGCATCTATTGCTTTCCTCACCATTCTAACGATAATACAATACAGAAGACTGAGAAAACTGTACGAAGAAGTTGTGTCCGTGACCCAGCTTGTGGAGAATGACGAATTGGAGAGAAGTGAGCAATGAACTTCAGGCTATTCTTCATTACGTGGGTCATGGTCCTGTTTGCTGCATCGGTACTAGTT
>JBHLND010000298.1:0-468 GCA_048937485.1 Promethearchaeota archaeon | reverse complement strand
GGATGCCTTTGCCAATGGCCAATTCACTTCAGCGCAGACATGGGAGGAATATGATGGCACGATTCCCATGAATATTGTAACAATTGTTGGAGATGCAGGCAACTCATACTCAACTGCGATGAGTCAAATTGCAGCGGTGCCACTGAATGTTCGCTCGAATGGTCAACATATGGCCGCAGGGCTTTTGCTTCCCGACGACATACTCCCCTATACTAGCCCGCTAGATGAATGGATGGACTTGGCAGGCAACAGCATAAGCGAGCTTGTTTACATTGGAACTGTGTCCAATCCCGAGCATACCGCTCTAACAGGATATGCTGACACATTCACACAAATTTCAGGTATTGACCACTTCGAAGTTGCTGCTAATATTGCCGAGCAGTTCTTCCACGGAACCGATTCACTAGTTCTTGCCTATGCATATGATTTGACTCAACCATACTCTTCAGAAGTCATTCATAATGTACA
>JBHLND010000297.1:0-3923 GCA_048937485.1 Promethearchaeota archaeon | reverse complement strand
CTACCCAGAGCAAAATGGCTCAATGAAGGGGATGTGCAGGTGCTTGAATAGGAATTAGTCTTTCAATTGTCGTTGAACTCCATCTCTTGAGATGAGATAGTCTCCATCTCCAGTTTCGAGATTCTCATGCCGTGCCATAACGAAGAGTAGGTCTGAAAGACGATTGAGGAATCTGATTGCTTCGCTATTCACGTTCTCTATTCTAGAGAAAGCGATTACTCTTCGCTCAGCTCTCCTCGAAACAGTGCGTGCTTGATGAAGAAATACCGCGGCCTTGGTGCCTCCTGGAATAACGAAATTGGAGATCTGGGGTAATTCCTCAGATAGTTCATCTGCAATGTTCTCGAGCCATGTGACCTCATCAGAACTGACACGTTTCAAGGTTAATCTCCAATCATCAGGAGATTCTATTTTGTCCATGTTGGTGGCAAGCTCCGCTGCGATGTAAAACAGAATCTGCTGGATTGCATGAATGTGTGAAGCAATTCTCTGCGAGGCGTGAACTTTCGCAACGCCCAGAACCGTGATACATTCATCAACGGTGCCATAGGCTTCTACGCGTACACTATCTTTGCTAATTCTTTCACCTGACAGAAGACCGGTAGTGCCTTTGTCACCCTTTCGAGTATAAATCCTCTTTGACACCAATAATCATCTCCTCACATTTCTGCGAGAAGATCTCCTGTATTAGTCTTCACATCTGGAGTCAGATTGGCCTGCATTTCCAATAACCATCAAGTTAATCGGCGATTCCGAGAAAAGGATTGAATAGAGCGAAGGCAATTCAAGAAAATCTGTCGAAGTGACCTAGATGGAAATCCAAGTACGTGGAGCCTCAACGAACAATCTGAAGGATGTCTCTGTTGACATAGGGGATGGTCTAACAGTCGTTACTGGGGTCTCGGGCTCAGGAAAGACATCCCTAGTATTCGATACGCTTTACCATGAAGCTCGACGTAGATACTTGGATGTGTTTTCTCGAGGTTCTTCAACAGCAAGACTGCCACCTGCAGAGGTTCGTTCAATCACAGGTGTTGGACCATCAGTAGCAGTCGGTCAAAATCTTCTGAATAGGAATCCCAACTCTACTCTTGCAACTGCATCAGGGTTACATCCCTTCCTTCGGCTTCTATTCGCTCATTTTGGCTCGAGAACTTGCCCGACTTGTGACACACCCCTGAATGTACTCTCGGAGGATGCAATAGTTGAACATCTCGTAAAGGAATCCAAGAGATCCGCTTTCGAGGCTTGCGCGCCCATCGTACGAAATGCTGTAGGCAGCCATTCAACGCTGCTTGGACTCCTCGGAAAGCAATTTGGGAAGGAGGCAATCTTGGTTGATTCCATTGAATGGGATGGAGAGAAGCTAAATGCATCGGAAACCCATCACATCGACCTAAAGCTAGATACTGCCAAAAAGGCCTTGAAAAAAAGCGAGGCTCGGAGGATTGTCGACCTTGCCAAATCCCTTGGAGGGGGGTCTCTCAGGATTAAACGAGAGAAGAGTGAATCCATCTACTCATGGAATCAAGCATGTGTTGAATGCGGTCATTGGCTACGGCCGGTCGAATCTGTTGAGTTCAAGAGCAAGTGCCCTCATTGCGAGGGAAAAGGCTGCGGCAACTGTCAACATACTGGACTCACTCCTGAAACCACTAGAATCAAGTGGCAAGGTCTTGCATTTTCTGAAGTTCTCTCCCTCTCAGTCAGGGACGCCCACTCACTATTCAAAGGAGCAGATGTCACACGGGAAACCAAACGCTTGCACTTCGAAATACTCAGAAGACTGGATTCCCTGATGACAGTGGGTCTTGACTACATCCAACTCAATAGACCCTCGCCAAGTTTGAGCCGCGGAGAGTCCCAACGCGTACGACTCGCTATCGCGTTGACAAGCGAGCTTGAGGACATTCTTCATATTCTCGATGAGCCCACCATTGGCCAGCACTATCAAGATACCGCCGCCCTCTTGCCAGCTTTCCTTAGGCTTAAGGGTTCTGTAGTCTTTGTTGAGCATGACAAACTGGCGGCTTCATTTGCAGACCGTGCAATTGACATTGGTCCAGGTGCAGGAGAAGCTGGAGGAGAGATTGTCTTCGAAGGCACTCCCGGAGAGCTCTGGGATTCAGAAACCCACACAGGGACTTATTTCAGCAGTCGAAATAGAGTACACATACCTGAGAAGCGGGATCCTCCATTAGAGTTTCTCAAGATTGTTGGAGCGAAGGAACACAACCTGAAGAGTATCTCTGTTGAGATTCCAATTGGTCGCTTCACAGTCATTACTGGCATATCAGGGTCTGGGAAGAGCACACTTGTGGAACATGTTCTTGTCCCCAGCTTGAAGGAAGGAAAACCGGTTCAATGTTCGAAAATTGTTGGCCCTTCGCTCAAGCCGGTCTTCGTTGACCAGAGTCCAATTGGCAAGAATCCGCGATCAAATCCTGCAACCTACACCAAACTGTCAGACACAATTCGAGACCTGTTTGCATCTGAAACTAGTCTAACTCCGTCACACTTCTCTTTCAATCGCCCTGAGGGTGCCTGTCCTTCATGCAAGGGGATGGGTGCAATTGAGGTCAAAATGAGGTACATTCCTTCAACATGGATTACGTGTTCAGAATGTGAAGGACTCAGATACTCGGAAGAGGTGCTGGCTGCAAAGGTTAACTTCGGAGGCCTTCAGTGCAATATTGCAGAAATCTATGAGATGTCGATCGCAGAAGTCCAAAGATTACTCACAGCAGACGACAGGATCACCAAAGTAAAACGAAAGAGTGCAGAGCGAATGCTTGAGGCTTTGGTGACCATCGGGCTGGGCTATCTTAAGTTGGGCCAGACTTCGCCCTCGCTCTCTGGAGGAGAAGCAGAGAGAATCAAGCTATCCAAGTACCTGGGAAAGAACTCACTGAAAGGGCAACTCATAATCCTCGACGAGCCAAGCTCAGGACTTCATCCCAAGGATCTATCGGGGCTTCTCGCAGTCATAGATCGATTGGTTCAGAGCGGTGCAACTATTGTGGTCGTTGAACACAATACAGACATCATTCGAGCCGCAGATTGGGTTGTAGACCTAGGGCCTGGAGCGGGCCCACGTGGTGGCGAGGTTGTATATGCAGGTCCGTTTAAGGACCTTCCAAAGAGCAAGTCACCAACAGCCAAGGCGCTGCTGGAAGAAGAAGGGGTAAACCCGAGAACTAGGCCACGGGCTAGGTCTGTAGCAGCGACTTCTATCTCGATAAAGAAGGCAAGCGCGAACAATCTCAGAGAAGTGTCAGTGGACATTCCTAAAGGGAAGATAACGGTCGTTACAGGACCATCAGGATCTGGTAAGTCAAGCCTAGTACGAGATGTGCTAGAAGCAGAAGCCCAAGGGAGATTCCTAGAGACTCTCTCCATGTACGAAAGACAAAGTGTCAAGGAGGGCCCGGAGGCACCTGTTGAATCCGTGACTGGCTTAGGTGTAGCCGTATCAGTCACACCCCAAAGGTCCAGATACATGCTCAGAACCACAGTAGGTACAGTTACCGAAATATCAAAGCATCTCGCGGTGCTTCTTTCCCTCGTGGGTGTCAGAACTTGTCTCACGTGCAAGAGCAAGATGACTCGCGGGCAGAAGTGGACGTGCCCATCTTGTGGCGAAGAAGCCCCTCTTGCTAAGGCACGACATTTCTCGAGCAGAACCTATTCAGCGGCTTGCATCCATTGCCATGGAGTTGGCTCCTTCCAAGTCCCGCAGCCTGAGAAGTTGATTGTGAACCCAGACAAACCCCTTTGCGCAGGTGCGATGTATTCACCGGGTTTCTTTCCAAAGGGGTACCTCTGCAAGCCATATAATGGCGGTTACTATATCGTCAAAGCAATTGGAGCTCGTCACGGCTTCGATCCTGCAAAGACACCATGGAACGAAATGGCACGGACTG
>JBHLND010000296.1:0-3926 GCA_048937485.1 Promethearchaeota archaeon | reverse complement strand
TGCTTCTGGATGTACTCGTGTCTTCCTGTAGATAGGGCGTTCCAATCCAACCACCATAGGGAAGATAGTATTAGGATTTTATTATTCGCACTCTTTGCGAACACTAGCGCCTTCTCCAGTAACTGAAATCCCTTCTCCGTGTATTCCCTCTGCTCTTTTTCATCCTTTATGAAATTATATCCAAAGAAGTAGTATAGGGTGCCGGCCGCAAGGTAAACCATACTAATGAATAGAGGAGTGCCACAATCCTCAGCAGCTTTTATGCTTTCATCACACCTCAATAGAAGTTTCCTGTTGTATTCCTTCCAATTCTCATCCCATCTATACGGTGCAATGAGCATATGAGTCCAGCATAGCCAAAATTCAGCAAGCAATGATTCAGCAAGAGATTGAACATTACCAATATCTTTTGACAGGTCCCAAGATTCTCCTGCAATTGCTATACCATCCTGAATTAACTGCTTAATCTCTCGCTTGTCACTACATTGAGTAATTATGTGGAATGAAGCCATCGCAGCACGACCCAAAGCCCGCGCTCGACCCTCTTGATCGTTCTCCTTGGAAAAGAGTTCGCTTGATTTAATGAAGTGGTCATGAGATTTACTAAACGTTTCTTTACATTCCATATTGGACTCCGCTACAAATCCATCAAAGAAGAAGGCTTCTCCAATGCATTCCAATTCCTCCGCCTTATTGTCTGTTTCTTTGTAGAGAGTCGCAGCTTTTCTGTAAGCACGAATCGCATTTTTGGTTTGGTCGATGTACTCTTCAGTCGTTTCAGCTGTATCTGCAATCTGTGCACAAGCATATCCAAGCTTCTTGTATGCTACAGCAGCCTCCCTCACATTTTTCATATCCAGATTGGACTCTGCTTCCTGTTTGTGAAGCTTGATTATTTCTACCCAATTGTAATCCTTGCCCCCAACGTCTTTCCTCTCTGACAGACTCTTGCTTCTTTCCTTTTTCATCATCCATCGAACCTTACATACTCGCTTAGAAGAATGTAAGAATGCAATAGGTGTGCACTATTCTATCTCCATTCCCAACTGTAGGAGCGTTAATAGTTTAGCAATATGAAATGCGGTTTTAAGACTTGGCGTTTCTTTCTGTGATAGCTGTGTGGCAGGTCAGTCCTTCACCGTAGTATTATGAGGTCTATTTGGAAACCTTGTATTCATGAAATCTTCATCCTTTGGATGCGTTTTGTATTTCCTGCACAAAAGATATCAGACGATGCAGTCACACCTAGAGTGAGCAGGTCAATGAGGCAGTTACCCCTGTCCGAGCTGCGGCTATGACGAACCGGTGAGCAGCTGAGACCTGCCACTATCAACAGGCTATCTTCTTCGTAGTACTATGACAATGACTAGCACAATTGCGACAAGACCACCAACTACAGAATAGATTATGAGGGGATCTACTGGGCCACTGACTGTAGTTGTGGTGGTGGTCGAGGTAGTTGTTGAGGAAGAAGAGGTAGTTTCTGGAAGGTCATCATTGATATAACCAACGAAGAGGTATTCAAACTCCGAAACATCAACCGTCATCGCAACCATTGCATTCACGCAATCTGCATCCGTGTCCACAAAGACTTGGGTGACTTCTTGGGTAGCTTTCACAAATGATCATTTTGAAGAAATTTCCAAGAACATAGAAACAGAACCAGAGCTAGCATCAAACATCGTCGTTTTTTCATGCTGAAACACGCCAGCAAATACTATGCGCACTGCTACAATATACGTCTTTTCAGAAGCAGAAATGTGAGGGCTGAAACCCGGCCAAACCAGATCAAGCAACACAATTGATCCGGTCTTCCCAAAGGTCACTTACGATGAATTTGTGTCCCCGTCATCAGATCTAAACATCAGTTTATTTCTCTGAATGATAACCCCAAATCTTTGTCCTGATTCATCCTCAACCGACACTTCTTCTCCTTGAAGGAAGACCTTTACTTGCTCACGAAGGTCTCTTGAAGGCAGGTCTTTTATTCGGATGATTTGGGTTTCAGCCATCTTCTTGAACTCCGACGGATGCGGTGGTGTTGTGGTGGCACAGCAGCCTGATAGGGATGCAAGACTTGTGTCTATCTTACTCACTGTAGTATATAACCAAACAGCGTATGAGAAATGCCGCAGAGATGCAAAAAATAACCACTACAAGCCAATTCTCAAGAGGTATGCCAAATGCAACTTCCAGCCTCGATTGAGCTTCCGAAAGAAGCACATCCTTCACATTGGCAACTTAACAATCGGCCAATGCTATGGATTGTAGGCAAATGGATGTCTAGCTGAGTGCCTTCTCGCAATTATCTCTTCAACCGTCTGACGACCCTCAATTGCCCGTCGTATGGCAAACCTCACAGCTCTGAAGTTATTGATATGAAGACGTTTTGGATTAGCTGCGCTTGGATGCACAAAGACATTAGCGGCAATAACCAAGTCAGGTACAAGCTCTTCAGGGATTATTCCATCTGTCACGGTTCGCAATACAGCATCTGAAACCGCTCTCTGCGCGATATCATAAACCATCTTCTTATGGTGTTCATCTGTGACAGTCACAGTTGGAGCGAACACTGTTGAAGGTGCCAAATCTTTGATGATATTTGAAGTGTGAAATCCCTCGACAATCTTGCCAGCATTTGCTACAGCCTCCTTTAATGGCCCATCCCTCAACCCAAGTGTCAAATCAACATGGGCAATCTCATGGTCCTCACCGCATAGTGCTTCGCCATGCAAGAGAGCAAGACCTTCGACAACATCAGGAACCAGACCCACAGCTTTGGGATATCCTTCTGCGATAAGCGAACGGCTACCAGTCTTGAAGGTAACTGGACCACGAGGTATCAATTGAAGATCTTCAAGACATGTTCGAAGTTCATCAATATCCTCATAACGAAGAACATCCCCCTCCAGAAGTGGGGGTCTGGCAGAGCCAACCGGTATTCCCATCATATTCAGCGCGGCTTTAACAGCTAGGCCGCCACCTCGGTTCACAAAGATACGAACTGTCTTCTGTATGCTACGCTGAGTAATAATGGCTTCTTTCATGTCCCCAGCGGCTATGGCAGTTTGCATCTTGATGTAGCGGTCAGGGAATACGTTTGCACTGGCGAGGATAGCTCCATCGCACCCGCTCGCCAATGCTGGCAAAGCAATCTCGTCATGGCCCACCATGACTTGGAATTCATCGGGCTTTCGGACAAGGATTGTTGTTAGATTGATAAGATTTCCAGAGGAATCTTTCAAACCGATGATCCCATCTATTTCACGCAATCCGTCAACCACCCACCAATCAAGATTGACACCGGTTACCTGTGGAATATTGTAGATGACGATTGGGATGTCACTAGCTCTGGCAACTCTTTCGAAGTGCTCGTATATCTCCTTGGCTGAAGGTTTGAGAAAGTAAGGTGAAACCACAAGGGCTGCGTCAGCACCAAATTCCGCTGCTCGACGTGTAATCTTGATGGTGTCACCAGTTGAGGCGGCTCCTGTACCTGCCAAGACTGGGACGCGACCATCTGCAAATTCACATGCCATTCTGATAGTTTCCACTTTTTCATCAAAAGTCATGCTTGTGAACTCACCAGTAGTACCACAAGGAACAATCCCGGTCGCACCAGACCTAAGGACGTGCTCAATCAAAACACGATACTGGCGGGCATTCAATCCGCTCTCGTGGAAAGGCGTTACCAAAGCAGGGTAGACACCTTTGAATCTATATACTTCATCACTCATAGCCATCATCTCCATATTTGACTCAGAGCTGAAAGCACTGCATCCTTGGTCTCGGCTCGAATCTTCCTTCTTTCTCGGGCATTTAGATCGATATCGAGAGACATGATGATGACATCATCAGAAATTGATGTGCTAGGAATCTTACCAGTTGCGAGCAATTCAGCTACTGCCTGAGCTGCGCCGGCCTGA
>JBHLND010000295.1:0-3961 GCA_048937485.1 Promethearchaeota archaeon | reverse complement strand
CCTGTGCCAACCACTCCAACTTTCTTCGAGTCCTTCCTCGCAAGTACACTTGCCGCTACAGCTCCTGCTGCTCCAGTTCTGTAGGCTGTGATATAGGTTCCATCCATGATTGCAACTGGCATGCTCGTCTTCATATCCATCAACACAATAATTGCAACACCCGGAGGAAGTCCAAGCTTATGATTATCATAAAATCCACTGGCAATCTTTGTTCCAATTAGAGCGAAGTCCTCGACGTATCCAGATTTTATGTCAACTTCCCCATTGTACTGCTTCACGTCAAGATGGGCAACTGGCGCGAGCTCAACTCGTCCTTTTGCGAAAGCTATGTATGCTTCTCTAACTGCTTCGATAGTCTTTCCCATTGGCAAGTATCCCTGAACTTCCTCTTGGGAGAGGATTAGTACTTCTGACATCGTGACCAAAGCACGTTTGGAACGGTGTCTAATGACTCTTCAGTATGGAGAGTAGTGAGAATGACCTCAACGGAATCGCTTTTCAGTACAAGGGAAATCGGCATACTTGGCATGCATTGACAGAAGACTGGAGATACACTGGCCCAATCTTTGATGCGCACACGCATATTGGGAACCCCGAGAATATAGACCAAATGGTTAACATAGAAGATGAGTTTGGAATAGCGGCTCAGCTTGCAATAGTCCACACAAAAGAAGGGTTCATTGCGGCTAGAGAGAATTATCCACGTAGATTTGTTTTCGCCAAATACCTCTCACTCAATGATATTGCCCATTTTGAAGTGGATAAGGTTGTTGACGAGATTAACAAGACGAGAGAGCAGGGCTTTTCGCTGACAAAGATGTGGTTCGGTCCTCGTTGGTTGGATTATTACGAAGACGTTCCCAGTGATTTCAGAATCGATGACGTTAGACTGCAACCAGTCTTCGAAGCACTAGAGGCTGCTGAACTCCCTCTTCTTCTTCATGTTGGAGACCCTGACACGTACTATGAACTGCATTACCAAGATTCGGCGAAATATGGTACGAAAGATGACGATTTGGCAACTCTCGAGAGAATAATCGAGCGACATCCTCGGCTACTATTTCAGCTCCCTCATTTTGGGTCTCAGCCGGAGATACACAGACTCTCAAACCTCTCCAGATGGCTTGATAATTATCCCAATATCATCATTGACACAGCATCTTCCCGTTGGATGGCTCGAGAGCTCAGTAAGGATGTAGACATTGCTCGATCATTTTTGATGAAGTATTCCAATAGAATCCTCTTTGGTACTGATTTATCCACAGGCCGTGGTGACCGAGAGTATTTTCGTGCAAGGTACTTTGCTCAGAGGTACCTATGGGAAACCAACGTTCAAGGAATGCCACTTCCATTCGAAGATGTAGATACAAAGGACTCTGGTGGTACTTTCATCAACGGACTCAACCTTCCCCTCTCTGCACTTCGAAAGCTATACTGGGAGAATGCAAACAGAATATATGATCTGTCCAGTTGATTTCTAGCTTGAACTAAAGCATCTACCTAGGTCTCCTTCTCCCTATGATGAATAAAATCATCAGTACCACTACTCCTCCGCTCACCAGCATCAAAGCAGTTGGATCGAAGGGAGGCGTAGTTGTTGTAGTGGTGCTTGTTGCAGTTGTTGTAGTAGTTGTCGTAGTCGTTGTGGTCGTAGATTGAGGCTCTTGATGCAGAATTATGTAGGTCTTACCAAAGCCGCTGTAATCCGTATCGAAGAATGCAGCACTAATAGCAAAATCATCAAGATTGTCATCATTCACATCCCCAATTCCCTGTACATGAAAACCAAAGCCGTCACCAGCCTGTTCGGTGTTGTATGTGTGATTTGCATGAGCCAGCGAAGTGTTCACACCCCATTCACCAGCGGAATTTCCAAGGATGAGATATGCTTGCCCTGCACCCAGTGTAACGTCGGGGAAAACGATTGGAGTCGATGCACTAATCACAACATCTGCATAAGAATCGCCATTGACATCACCAGCACCATCTACAGCCCAGCCAGACCAGTCGTCCTCTGACAGGCCAACAAATGAAGCATTTGCAGAAGAGAAAGTAACATTATGAGCCCAGTTTGCGGTGGGTTTTCCAAAGAAGATGTAAGTAATCCCAGACTCCTCCTCTTCTTCGTAGGCTCCAATTATTATATCATCAAATCCATCGTTATTGAAATCTCCTGCTCCGGAAACCCAACTCGCAGATACTACTATGGTCTCCAGGAACTCGTTGCTATTACCTACAAATGATGCGTTTGACTCCGATATCGGCTGGTCCATCGACCAGTTAGCATCATCTGACCCAAATACTAGGAAAACCTGTCGGTAAACCACCCCTTCATCATGTACAAGGGCACCAACTGCGAAGTCTGCAAATCCATCATTATTCACGTCTCCGATGTCGGAGGCATCCAACGAGAGGCCATCACCTTCGGTGCCAATCCACGAAGCATTTGCATCAGCTGCAGAGTATGTGTCTAACCACTGATTTTGGGGTCGTCCCAGAAAGAGGTATAGTTGTCCGGCATCTGTACCTCCCTCGTCATTGTACATACCCGACACAATGAAGTCATCATAATCATCTCCATTTGTGTCCCCTATGCCGTAGACTCCATGCCCTATGCGATCGTTGGGCGCCTCTCCAGTGATGGACACATTCGCATGCGTAGCTTGAATGTCCACTTCCCAGCCTGATTCTGAACCAAAGAAGAGATAGACCTTGCCAGCCATTTCGCCTGTGTCACCATTCATCATTGATGAAACAGCAAAGTCATTGTAGCCATCTCCGTTCACATCTCCGAGTCCTGTGGTCCACCTTCCAAACCAGTCGCCAACTGTTTCGCCTGAGAAGGACGCCTCTGCATCTGAAAGCGTCAGATTGCTCCAAGAAGCGTCAAGACGTCCATAGAACAGGTACGCTCTGCCAGCAGAATAGCCATCCTCTCCAACTATGAAATCATCTATTCCATCGCCATTCACATCGCCTATTGGAGAAAAATGAGCTCCACAGTATCCTCTATAATGTTCGCCAAGTATTGCATATCCCTCTCCCTTTGCTATGAATCCGTTGCTTGCATTCACATATATGACATTGAATGGCGCAATCAGCACAAAGAAAGAAAGCACGAGAGGAATAGTTGCCGCTGCAATCAGCCTTCTTCGAACTCCCATTATCACACACCAACTCTCACAATCGGTATTACTCGAAAAAGGAAGTACTCGAGTTCGAGTGAACTCGTTGTCCTTGGAACCTAACTTGAAATCAATGAAACTAGAAGCGAAGAGTCTTGAACTCGATGCATCCTCGATTTTTTGGTTGCTTTGGTTTGATAAAAATTGACCGGGGCGAGTTATAATTGTGTTATATCCTATATTCACCGCATGTCTTGGTGAAGAAGAAATGTTGCGCCCGCCAGGATTGATAGTCGTTAGCAGCACAGCTTTATCGTCGTCAATTTCTGTTATCGGGAATATTTCTCGTTCTCGCTTTCCCTGGCTGTAAAATGACGCCTATAACAAGGTTAGACAGAAGGTAAGTCAATAGGACGTAAGGCCACATATAGCCTGCAAAGATATTCCATCCGATGAGGATTTCTTCAACAGAACGCCCAATCAGGAGACTGCCACCCCATTCGAATACTAGTTCCAACCCTAGCCACAGCAGCCCAACCTGAACAAGATCTTTGGGTTCATACTCCTTGACATATCGAAGCAGCAAATATGCGAAGGCAGAGATTACCACAATCCTAGTTGTCATGCCTATCTGGTGTGCCACCAATTCACCCCAGATGGGTTCATACACCAGATTCATGAGAACGAAGAAATTCAACATTGAAACAAGCGTTTCCATCAGCCAGACGCGAACAGCTGTAGAGAGAAGAGGAGTGTTCATGAGGATGCCTTCGCAGTCTTGGATTTACGTGTTACTCTCAATAGAACAGTGAATGAGAACGGTGCGCTCGCCGGGA
>JBHLND010000294.1:0-3981 GCA_048937485.1 Promethearchaeota archaeon | reverse complement strand
AATACTTTGAGCGCCTTGCCTATGAGATGTTGGAAGACTGTGCGGGCTGCAACACACGCTATGTGGAAATTAGCTTCTCGCCATCAGACCATGTTCAACGTGGTCTGGATTATTACGACATGATTGATGCAATCAATCGAGGTATAGCTAAAGCAAGTCGGGACTTCAGCGTACAATGTAACATTCGGATTGACTTGGTCAGAAATTTCGGTCCTGAGAATGGAATGCAAGTCCTTGACTGGATTGAACAAAAGCCTGACAACATTGTATCCATAGATATAGGAGGAAGCGAGGACAAATACCCGGCAAAGCCATTTGCAGAAGTATACGCCAGAGCCAAAGAAATGGGGCTTCACAGAGCGGCTCATGCTGGTGAAGCAGCCGGTTCCGAGTCAGTGTGGCAGGCTGTAAAGCATCTGGAGGTGGAACGGATTGGTCATGGAGTGACTGCAAGGAATGACCAGCAGCTTCTCCAAGTTCTTCAGGAAAAGGGAATTGCCATTGAAGCTTGTCCTGTTAGTAATGTGAGAACGAGAGTAGTGGAATCGATTGGAGAGCACCCAATTAGGGAGTATTTCGATAAAGGTCTCCTTGTCACAGTGAATAGTGATGATCCATCCTTCTTCCATACTAACATGGACAACGAATACATCCAGCTAGGAAAACATCTTGGATTCTGTATGGAAGATCTATTCCAGCTCTCCCTGAATGCAATCGAAGCATCATTTCTTTCTACCAAATCGAAAGACAAGATGCGGGACGCGTTTCATAGAGAGGTGGGGAGAATTATCTAGAAGCGGACTTCTTTTTCCTCAATACGATTGCGAGCACCATGATCACAATCACGCCTCCGCCGCCAATCGCCAGTAGCATGAAATCGAATCTGCCATTGATTGTCGTGGTAGTTGAGGTTGATGTGGTTGTTACGGATGTTGGTGGAATTGGAAGAGCAGCATCATCAGGATTGAGAATAGCAATGCAAAGACTCGATGGACGGTCGTCCTCATACATGTACATACCTCCAAAGTACAGGAGGCCATTGGCTGCAAAATGTGAGCAAGTAGATCCTGGTATGCCAGACCAGAGATTGTACCAATTCATGGCCAAGATTGTCTTGTTCCACTCCTGGATTCCAGCGGCATCGAATTTGAACAGGATCCAAGCGTCTTGGAACCGCCAATACGCTACTGTGACATAGACATCGCCATCATCATTGATAGCTAATCCGTCAGCTGTCAATCTTTCATACCAAATTCCTGTGTATGGCACCTCTACTCTGGTGTTCCAAACAATGGATCCATTATCAGAAATCCGGGTTATCTCGAACGAATCTGTCAATGATCGAATCGTGCAGATATCACCGTTTGGTGTAAGTCTGAAATCGTGAGCAAAATATGAAACCTCTCCAATGAAACCACCACTAGAATTCCACATTGACACTCCCGAATAGGCCAAGTTCAGGGCATAGATTGTGCCATCTTCATCCACTTCAATCTGATAACGACCTGCGCCAAGATCCTCATTAATGTTACACCAAACAATATCTCCCAGAGGATTTAGGTTTACAAGAAATGAATCCCAGTGGCCAGTCACATTATCAGACCACTGACGATCCCCAACAATATAGATTGCGCCATCAGATCCAATCGTCATCTCAACCGGATAATCGTCTCCACCCAGGTCAATGTACTTGTGCCAAATTCTGTCGCCAGAGCTGTTCCATTTTGTTAGGAGGATGTCTGTATCAGCCTCCTCGCGATAGCCATTTGCCACTGTGAATACGTCACCGTGGAAAGTTGCCACTGCACGCGGACGACATCGATAGTCACCGGACCATGTCTTTCCCCAAAGAGGAGTACCAAACTCATCCCACCGAACCAAGATTTGCGTGGCAATCTGCTCCTCATAACTACTGATTCGTCCAAGGGAGTAGGATGAGTGATCATCGGAAAGTGCCATGTCTTCAAACCATATGGAACGAGGATTGCTCCATTTGCTTTCCCACACAGGCTCAAGGGAACCATATTCGAAATCAGTGATTCCAAGAACCGCCTCCAGAATCATGTATCTAACCGATAGGGTGACAGAGCCATTGTATGTTCTCCATGGCTCGGTAGACATGTATGAAACGAAGTCGAGACTCGGGGACAGACCTACTGCGATAGTCAAGATGTCTTCAGGGTCTTCTTGAGGACCATAGTAGTCAGTCATCCCCCTCCAGCCATCGAG
Organism: Promethearchaeota archaeon; assembly: GCA_048937485.1. GTDB lineage: Archaea > Asgardarchaeota > Thorarchaeia > Thorarchaeales > Thorarchaeaceae > SMTZ1-83. The sequence continues at coordinate 1,752 of JBHLND010000294.1, read as the reverse complement.
AATATCGAAGTAATTTAGGTCTATAAGTAGCGTCTGATATTCTGAATCTGAGTAGATGTTCCGGCGCCCAATTTCCCACCAATTTCCAGAAGAATCATTTAGCCAGACATATACATCTGCCATGTGATACCAGAAGTCCTCCTCAGCAAATGAGCCATTCCTCGCTATACGGTATTCGATTTGGCATACTGCATCTTCAGGTATTTGATCATGAGGCCAGGGCATCTCTTGGTAGAGATAGATGAAGTCATTGCAATCAGGGTAGATTTCGCTTGTTTCAATGCGAAAGTCCAGAGAGGTGTTCGCTACATGAGTCCATGTCAGGTTAATGTGACTTGGATCATCAATCCCTGTTGAGTCATGGTGGATGCTGGAGAACTCCCCTGAGCTGCCATTGATGACAACAGAAGGCGAACTCGTGATGTTTGCGTCTGGTACCATTTGCTCAAGCAGCAAGTCCGAGGTTGCGAAGCTTGATTCAGGTATCGGAACACTAGCAAGCGGGCCACCTGAAACAGCTGGAAGAATTAAGATTAGAAGAGTAAAGGTGCAGAGAAGCCGAAATCCGTGATGACCCATGTCCCTCACAACTCCGCCATGTTGATGAACAACATACTACAAAAGGTTACCTCTTAGGATTCAACTTGCCTGGATATCCTGTAAAGAAGAATAGACCCAACTAGCATGTCAATCATGAAACTGAGGTTCCTGAGAAGCAAGACTGAGGGAATGACTACAGCTATCGACCCAAGACCGACATAAGCTACCACTAGAATTGTCAGGATGAGTTTGGCCACCTTTATCTCGGGTATTTCACTCAGAGTCAATAAAAGTAGCACAATGAAGATCATTCCTGCCATGTAGCTTGTCAAGTCCTTTGTAAATGTGAAAGACCATAGTGAGGCGAAATAGGAACCTTCTGGAATCCATCCAGATGGAATACCATTGTACAAAGCCACGTGCATCGCATTCTCAGTAAGGTCACACACACCTGTTGTGAGTCCTAGGATGAAAGCAAGTTTCGGAAAGAAAGGATCCTTTTCCTTTACGAGCATGAAGAGGCCATAGAAGATAGCGATGTATCCTACAATGAAGAATGAGTCGAAAACGATGCCCGCCAAGCGCATCTGAATATCTGCACTTGTCGCCGTTGAGAGATCAGTGATTATGTCTGCAGGATCAATGACTTGATGGAACTGACTCCCTTCAGGATTTGCGAGAATACCCGCAGTCATTCCGAGAGTCATTATGAAACCAATGAACACGAAGATGGCCGCAACTCTTAGTTGTGGGCCAATTGATTCTGACATGATTACTAGCTCCTTTAGTGAGCATATTTCAAAACCCGCATATATTCATACGCAGAAGTCACATGACATTGCGTCAAAAACACCCTTGATAATTGCAATTCTCGGCTTTCGAGCCGGTGCTACTATGAACATATTGCAGCGGGTTGAAAGCTCTGAAGAGAGGATCCTTGATGCGATGGAAGACAATGTTGTGGAATTGCTGAAGAATTACGCTGAGGGTCTTAACGGGGAAATAACCGACAACGATGAAGCTTTCGCGATTTCAACTGATATATCCAGTCCAGTCTTCAATTCTATTACGCGGCTGAGATTGAAATCAAACTCGGCTAGTGAGAAAGTGGAGAGGATTCAGGAAGGATACCGGAGAATGAACAGAAGATGCATGTGGTGGCTTACTCCTCAATCTCAACCCAAGGATATTATTTCGCTAATGAGCAATCTA
>JBHLND010000027.1:0-16722 GCA_048937485.1 Promethearchaeota archaeon | reverse complement strand
AAGACTGTACGCCACAGTTTGGGAGGCTTGGTCACCTAAATGGCAGCAACGGATCCGAGTAATCACGAGTTTCCTGAAGTAGAAGACGCCCTTGATAAAATCCTAGAGAGTTCCCTTGAAGGCGTAGCCATCATTGGGGATAAGAAGAGAATTGAGTATGTCAACGATCGCGTTTCCCAGATTCTAGGCTTGGAGAAGAGTGAAATCATTGGTCAAGATTTCAGCAAGTTTGTCCACCACGAGAGCTCAGAACTCGTTACGAAACGATATGCAAGTAGGCTCAGTCGAAAACCAATCCCTTCCACATATGAAGCCCGAATACTCCACAGTGATGGCGAAGCCAGAGATGTTCGAGTTAACACCATCCTCATGACGAACGGTGAGGACAGTATTAAGATCTTGGCGCAAATTATTGACATCACTGAAGAGAAGATGTATCGGACAGCACTCTCTGAACATGAAACTCTCTATCAGACACTAGTAAGGACAATGAATGAAGGACTTGGAGTCATTGATGATCAGGGAGTCTTGGTTCAATCTAATCCAGGTCTTTGCAAAATGCTAGGTTACACTGAGAAGGAACTCATTGGAAAATCCACCACAGACATCATGAATGGACTGACTGGCGATGAGGTTTTGAGCAAGATAAAGGAGAGAATTGCTGGAAAATCTGGACGATATGAAACGCATGCTGTCCACAAGTCGGGACAGCCGATTCCAGTCATGATCTCGGCAGCCCCATTACTCAAGGACACGGGTGAATACACGGGGAGTTGCATAGTGGTCACGGATATCTCTAAGCAGAAGGCTATGGAGCGACATCTTCAGGTTGCCAGAAATAGAGCTCTCCTGTATCTTGACCTAATGAGGCATGATATCAGAAATCACCTTCAGGAAATCCAGGTGTCTGCAGAGTTATTGATGCTCAGTAATATCGACCCTTCTCTATCTCAGCTTATTGAAAACATACTCGGTGCAGTGTCAAAGTCTGCAACTATCATCTCAGATTCAAGAGTCATAGAGGAAATAGCAGAGCTGCCGCTGAGAGATCGGTTGCTAGATGATGTCCTATGTGAGAGTCTCAAGGATGCATCGATACTTCTTGATGACATTGTGATAAGCCTGTCCTTACATGCGACAGAGGCCAAAATCAAAGCCGATGACTATCTTGAGTTACTAGTTTCTGACTTGCTTGTGAACGCAACCGACCAAAATCCTTCAGAGAGGAAACGCATCTGGGTTGAGCTTGTCGAGGAGGGGGCATGCCTCATGCTTTCCATAAGTGATAATGGTCCAGGAGTGCCCGATGGTCAAAAGGAAAACCTGCTACATCCGAGTTCCCGTATTGAAGGCATTGGCTTTCATCTTGCCCACCACATTGTGGAAAAGTACGGCGGGAAAATCGAAGTTCTCGACAGAGTGAGTGGGGACCCGACTCAGGGAAAGAAGATTAAAGTGGTTTTTCCTAGACTTGACTAGCTGTCATATTGGGAAATCCAGCAGCTTTTCTCCGCACCCAGCCTTCTATCAGTCGGATTGCCCTGTCACTCAAGTGTTTCTTATTGCGCCACTGGAATATGTGGATCTGCCAATCCAGTATTGCCCACGATAAACACTATATCAAGTTGTCACAGTTTATCTGACATTGTTACTGCCCAACTGTCACCGATAAACTATGCTTTTGAAGCCATGAACCTCTGGTGACTCAAGCTGAGATTGCTGAGCGAGATACCCCCCTCATATGCTCTGCCAGCCAGATTATAACTGCAGATTCAAGAAAAATCATCACCAACAGGAATCCATTGGCGTATAGATAGGTTCCAGTCATATAAGATCTCAACACATGTAAATTGCCCTCCTCGAGGTCAATATCCTCATCATATCCCCGAAGCTCATACGTTATGCCACCAAGAACCATTTCGACACGGTCCTTCCCACTTTCGGCAAAGATTCCTGTTGCAATGTCATAGAAGAGGGTAGTACTGAAAGTGTCCCCATCATCTCTATAGCACCTCCAGTTGGAACTTGATTTCGAAATCACATACCAACGTCCATCAATTGATACATTCTGTCCTTGCGAACACTCTGACACGTCGAGCCATAGTGGATACTCATCAACTCGAAGGCCTTCCATTGTGGAGCTGTAGTTCTCAAGAAATAGGGGAATATCGAAGTAGAAGGAGGCAAATGAATGAGTTCGTTCAGGATATGTAAATCGATCCAACTGGTATCTCATTTCCAATCGAAAGCTGTTCGAGTAAATATGATTGGTTTCAACAATCGATGAAACACCAATCAGAGAAACGAGAATGCAAACAAGCAATGCCCAGTATACTTTCTTCATCTGGAAGCCCCGGTTGCTCCTAAGTCATTATCAATCAAGCTCTTAGTTTCTTCTGAGATAAAGCTAACCTCTTGCTTCTTCTAGGCTCACAACTTATCAGAAGGATTGTGGGGGGATTCTTGGATGTGAAAGGATGATGAAACATGCAGATTCAAACATCACGGATCTAATCATAGCTCATGTTATTTTCGCGGTGCTCTGTGTTACTGTGCTTCTCATCCCACTAGCTGCAGAGATTGGTCTTCGCCTGCTCATTCTAGTGGTTGCGTACAACGTGCTAATTCCAATCCTTGCAATTCTACGGAATGACCAGAAATGGATTCCTCTATGGATATTCTCCATCGTCCTGAGTGTCCTGATGATAATGCCGGATTGGTACCTTGTGGATGTGCTTGGCACCGTTGCGTTCCCTGCTGACGGATTTCCAAAGATAGGCTCGGTTTCAACATACATGGCGGGCCTCTGGGCAATTCCTATCTTTGTCATTCTATTCTTGGGGAATGAAGTCAGAAACAGCAAGTCTGAAACATGGGGATATCTGGTCGTTGCATTTCTATCGATTCTCATCTTTGGCGTTGCTGAAGAAGCAATGTGGATGCTGCCATCTTGGTACGCGGTAGGTGTGACAATGGTTGGACATGTTGCAGTATACATCATTGTTCCTGAGATACTTCTAGGCCTCTCTTCTTACTTCTGCTATCTTAACATAAAGGATCGATCATACATTTGGTGGGTCCTTGGAGCCTTTGTTGTGATGGTGTTCTACATCGGAAATGCATCGTTCTTCTACTTTCTGATTGAGAGGCTAATACTCGGAGCTTGAAACTAGCTTCTCATCCCATGTGCTTGTTCACGATGGGCATCTTCCAGCCCACTCCAAAAGCCTTGCGAGTTATCTTGATGCAGGGTGGCGCCTGCCATCGCTTATACTCCGCACGCCGAATCCTGCTGTATACATCCTTAACGATATCAGGAGGATACCCCATTTGGACCAGCTCCGCTTGACTTTTGCGGTTCTCTACAATATCGTCAACCATTGGACTCACGACATCAAAGTCAAAGGGATCATACTGGTCAGGCTTCAATTCAGCAGAAGGCTTCTTCTCGATGGAGCCCTCCGGAATCACCTGACGGCCTTTATGTTTGTTGTACCACTTTGCTAATGCATAGACTTCGAGTTTGCTGACATCGCCAATAACTCCGACTCCGCCAGTCATGTCGCCATATAGGGTGCAATAACCCAGCGCAAGTTCTGTTTTGTTGCCGGTGTTGAGAACAAGTATGCCTAGGTCTCTAAACCTGTTTGAGATGTCCATGAGAATATTTCCTCGTACTCGCGGTTGGATGTTCTCATTGGCCACAGGGTCATCATCAGCTGATGTCACCTTGTGGAGGTTTCTCAACTCATCAAGCACTTGACTTGTGGAGGCATGAAACTGGTCAACGGTATCCTGTATTGATACAGTTACGAATTGTATACCCAGATTCTCAGCTAGGAGCTTCGCATCGGACTTGCTGTGGTCACTAGAGAACTTTGAGGGCATACTAACTCCAATGACATTTTCGGGTCCGAGAGCTTCAACAGCGATGCAGGCAGTAAGTGCTGAATCAATTCCTCCACTCAGACCTAGAACTGCTCTTTCGAAACCAGTCTTCTTGAAGTAATCGCGAATACCCAGGACAAGTGCATTGAATATCTCTCCGTGTTTATTGTAGGATGGCTTGGGAACTCCAGGCGCGGTCATCGTCTTATCGTCAAGATCCGTGGTAACTAGGTCCTCATCGAAATCCTCGCCCGTAGCTATCACAATACCATCAGGACCAATCGCCACACTTTGACCAGAGAATACTAGCTCATCCTGACCACCAATCAGATTAGTCAGGAAGATAGGAACTTTGTTTGCGACAGCTCTGTCGCGAACCTCCTCTTCTCTTTCGAAACTTTTAGCAGAATAGAATGGAGAAGCCGAGATGTTGAGAACTACCTGAGCTCCCCGCTCCACTAGAATGTCCGTGACTTTGATCTTATATTCGTCATCCCACAAATCTTCACAGATTTGCACTCCAAAACGAACATCACGGCTGCCAATCTTCAGAGAAACCGGTTGGATATCCTCAATCTCTTGCGGAGTGAAATACCTAGCCTCATCAAACACATCGTATGTTGGCAAGAGGGTCTTGTGAACGATTCGAACAATGGCTCTGTTTTGGATAACAGCAGCGGCGTTGAATAGGTCATCGTCGTTGTAGTCTACGAAGCCAACGATAACAGCGATACCTTCTGTCTTCTTGACAATCTCGTCCAATGCCTTTCGATTGGCCTCTAGAAATGACCTCTCCATAAGAAGATCCTGTGGGGGATAACCTGCCACCGCCAGCTCTGGGAAGACAACTACGTCTGCATTCTCCTTTTTCGCCTTGGAAATATACTCAAGGATTTTCGTAGCGTTCCCGGAGAAATCACCCACAGTAGGATTGATTTGAGCCATTGCGATTCTCATGAGACCTCACCATCCTCAAGCTAGGCCCCGATGAGAAAAGCCTTTTGTGGTGACCTCTAGTGACAACTTTTGCCGCTCTGTACCCATGATTGGCAAAAGCTGGGTCCCTTAGCTCAGTCTTCTGTGTCGTCCTCTCGATTTCGGGTTAGCTTGAAGACGACCGGATTCTTGTGGTCCGGACAACAGATGTAGGCAACCTCAGGGTCATCCTCCCAAGGGAGGCTCCCACCAGACCGAAGTGCAACGATATATGGATAGAGCGTGTGGAATGCAGCTGAGCATACGCCTCTGCATTCATTCATTGTAGAGTAGGAATCGCCTACTTTGTGTCCATAGTTGCACGTACCAGACTCCAAGATGTCTGTCACTTCAATATCAACGTGGTACCAAGGCATTGCATTACCCTCCATGTGAGTGGTTCTACCCAAAACAATACGCGGTCAATAAGAGTCCACCGTTCGTGAATGATTTTGGGCTATTTCTTCAAACGCAAAATCTGTGGCTTCTTTCCCGGAACTCTTTCAATGATACCGCGTGCTTCCAGATCAAGCTTCACAGTTGTGAAATACCAACCAATGGAACCTCGGAAATCTCCAAGAAGTTTCTTCTTAACCTGTTCGCGTAACTGAATGAAGCCAATATTGCCAGTCTCTTTAAGGACTTCAATGATTGCATCACGCATCATGTTGTATTTATCCAGCTCAATCTTTACACCTGTTTTGCCTGCTGGATGCTGTGTGACGATGCGTTCAGTCATGTTTTGATTTTCACTCCTCTCAAGAAGAAGAGGAGAATTGTCTTTTAATTGCATGGAACAGAGCAGACCAGATGCCAAGATATTGAAAGCGAAGGACCTAGCTTTCATATGCTCCTACTGCTTAAAAGTGGAGATTCCAACTCTGAATCCGACATCTTGAGGTAATTCAATTGAGAAAAAGAGTTGCACTATGCTTGCTTTCTTTGAGTGTGGTTTTTCTTCTCTCAGTCCCAGCCCTCGCGGCGACTGACCAAGGTCTAACTTGGGGGGTAGATGTCAATGACAGGCATGAGTACTCATTCCAGTATGAAGATGTCGACCATCCGGAATACTCGTTCCTCCATGAATTCTACATTGCTGTGAAGTCCCTACCTCAAATTCCCAATAACATATCATATGCATCCCCGCTTAATTTCGGAGTGTTCCCAGAATTAGAGTACTATCACTTGAATGGCTCCGAAGCAGACGACTGGTATCAGCATCTTCCACCAATGATTATTCCAACAGGGAACTGGACACTCTGGACTGAACTCTTTGAGGCTGCGACATCTCCAGTTGAGGAATGGGATGTTGCAGTGGCGGTTGAGGAGGGTCCATCAATCTGGAGCTACACAATCAACATAACAGTGGAGGATCATAATGAATTGGGCAAGGCTAGTTACATCAAAGAATCAGGGATCATATTAGATTTCTTGTGGTCTGCGTTCTTAGATGGCAGCAAGTATGTTGAATTCGAAGTCCATCTCCTTGGCCGACTAGCACCTGAGATTGTCATAATTGCCGTTGGCGGCGGAGTTTTAGTTGTTGTGGGGGTCATTCTTCTTGTCCGGAAGAAAGGCTAGCGTTCAGCCAAGGATTGTGGGCCAACTAGATAGGAAGAACAGCTCCTGAGGCTTCCAACTCGGAAAGAAGAATCTTGGCCGTTTCAAGAGGAATAATCAGTTCATCCACAATGCATCTGAGTATCGATTCCAGTTCGACTGTGTTGGATTTCATATGTCGTTTGATGAGCAGAACCAACCGAATCTGCCGAGCGTTCGTTGTGCGCTCCATGGCTTGATCATGAAGCCGATACATAATCCTAGTTGTGCCAATATACTCCCGTAGAAGCCCGGATGCCCATTCATGGTCAAAGAATGACCGGTCGCCGTCCCAATTTGTTAGCAGGATACCATGAGCAACCTCGTATGCATCAACGAATCGCTTTAGCTGACTCATGAATGTTTCAGCAATCGGGCCATTGGACACTGCAATTCCCGCCAAATGCGTCCCATAGCAGATATGAGCCATCTGATTCTCCAAATGATATATCTCATAGACCGAAGAGGAGCCTCCTTCGACTCTCCGAACTAGTGACGCGGCAGTGAATAGAGCACTGAATAAATCAGGGTCAATCGAATCTCCATAAAGGTTCTCGTAGAAGATTGATAACCCACTCTCAATTAGAGACACAATGATGTGTTGAACAGGACTGGTCTCATTTATGCTTGCCAAGAGTTGCCTTCTTTCCTCTGCCAACCACGAAAAACCCCATATCTTTTCGATACTTGCGAATACCCAAAGCGCATATTCTGGGTATGTCTTTTTGACAAGTAATTGCATGACTTAACTGTACCGAATGAGTACTATTGGCGTCGCCGAAGCAGCACCAATACAATCAGAATGGCGGACACTGTGACAATCCCAAAAACAATAGGCGCTACTCCACCTTTTCTAATCATCTCCACAAATCCAGCCTTGGTGGCTCCCTCATAGTAGTCAACCCTAAGGATATTTGGAACTCCATCTGCCTTGTTTACCTCCAACCGTATTTCACATAAGTACACATCTAGGTAAAGAGCAACATTGAAGCCCCAAGCGAGGAAAGTGTCAACCATATGACCTTCCAAGTATTCATCCAGGATTTGAGGTTCAAGTTTTGCAGTTAGGAAGGTCCAGTTGCCAACAGGCACTATCATAAACTCTGATGCAAATTCTTCAAGACCCATTGAGGAGCCATCCATCCAGTAGTAGGAAGCTCCAGCTACTGGGATCTGTGTTACTTCGTCCAACGTTGGAAGAGAATCCACTTCTATATAGAAATCATCGGTTTCAGTCATTTCATAGAAGCTGTTTGTCAGAGTGAATTCGAAACGATCGCCTACTTGAACTCCCCACACGAGGCCATGTTCCCCGCCACTTGCTATCGAGGGTAATAGCATTCCAAGTAGCAGGGCAGCCAATAGGGAAGAATACGTTCGTTTCAATACTCCACCTTCCCGCGTTAGGAGGAACATATAATGAGAAAATAAGCATAGGGGTCCTACCTCCAAAGGTGTAACTTCCGGAAAAAACACAAGAAAACAGTCAATAACTTTCCTTTGCTGAGTTAGGGATATAGTCAGGAAAGACATATCGGCAGAAAAAACGACACCAGAGAAAGCGTCTGACATGAGGTTAGGATGTTGACGAGAAAAATAGTACGCATCGTATATCATGAAAGTCCTGAACTAATACTCGATATTGCGGTTTATGATGCTGAAAGTCCCTCATACCAGATCAAGTACATTCATCCTGCACATCACGCTGAAGTTGACAGTGTCGAAGACCTTCGGAGTGGAGTTCAGTTTGACGAAACAACTCGTATTAAAGACTGGCAGGACTTTATGAATGCGGTTTACATGCTACCCGATCAGTATATTCGCTCACTTGATGTAATCGTCCTCACTCGCGCGGGTGAAGTAATGGAAAAGGAGAGCTAGCCGATTCATATCAAACGTCAGGCGGGCCAGCTCTTATTCTCTCTTTCAAGCCGTCTAGTTCTGCTCGGTAGCCATGAATATCCTCAAGCCACCAGGTCAGTCCAATGTCAAACCATGGCTGCAGCCTGTCCCTGTCTTCTGATGAGTTTCCAGTTGTTTCACCAGCAACGGCGATATCATAATCATCAAGTGTGCCTCGCTCCGCCTTTACAACTTCTAGCACATCCTTAACATTGGATGGCTTCAGGGTTTCAGGCCATTGGGAGTGAACAGGCACAACACCATCATATTGCGCAGCCCGCCTGAAAGGAGCCTTGTGGGGCCAACCACCGCCAACCCAAACGGGAATACCTGTCTTCTGCCGAGATGTTGGAAGAAAGGTCATCCTTTCCAAGTTGTAGTGCGTGCCGCTGTGCGAGAAGGGTCTACCCGACCATAGACCCTTGATAATCCGGAGTCCCTCATCTAGCATCTCAGCCCGGGTTTTTGCATTGCTTGGCTCACCGAAATCATCGAATTCTGTATTGGGAGGGGCACCAATTCCGACTCCCAGAGTCAATCGCCCCTTGGATAGGTGATCAAGAGTCATGGCTTCACGAGCGACCTTCCATGGGCGCCTTCGCGGCAGCGGAGTGATAAGCGGGCCAAGACGGATCTTCTTAGTTCTGCATGCAATTGCAGCTAATGCAATCCAAGGATCTACGAAAGGCAAGACTGGCTCATCTTTAAACACAAGCATGTGATCCCAAAGGAAGAACCCATCCCATCCGCTCTCTTCAACCTCGACTGCAATGTTAACCAAAACATCAATGTCACCAAACCAGCCAAAGTTTGGGATGTTTATACCATACTTCAACGCGACACCTCAAATGGAGCCGCCCGGAGAAGCTCTGAGATAAGTAATCTTTACTCGGAAAGGCCGAGTGGCTGAGCTTCATCACTACAACTTGCGAGATGGAACTGGATAGAGCACATTCTAAAGAAATCGAATTAAATCGTCACGGATGAGAACTCTATAGCCGTTGGTAGTTACCTTAACTTTCGCTTCAAGCTTGAGTGTTTCGCAAAAGCGTAATGCGTTAGCAACATCATTTACATCATCAGACTGATCTAGGATGACAAACCAGTTGTTTTTATCGTGGCCTATTGCGCAGTCGATGGCTTGGATCTTTTTGCTGCAGGAATCGTCAGGGCAGTTGTGGGTCATCGTGGGAAGGCTCCGAGGTATACCTCTGGGATTGCTGCGCGCGAATATCATTGCCTTTTTAGAGGTTTTGGTCTCAACGTGTGTTTGACTGAATCCTTGTAAGAAGGATTTCATGGTTCTTTATCACAATTTGACAGTTTGCCTCATAATAGTTGGGCATCAACCTTATGAGAAGCAATTCTTACAAGCGTGATCGGTCATATTCATGGATGCAGAGGAATGGTTTGAGCGCGGGAGAGCAGCTATGGAGGCAGGGGATATCGAGATGGCCATTGAAGCCTTCAACCAAGCCACTGCCCTGAATCCATCATCCTTTGAAGCATGGTGGGCACTCGCTAGCGCCTGCAATCTATTCGGCACCGAAATCGAAGGAACAGGAGATTACTCAAGGGCAAACATGTACAAGGTGAAAGCAGCCTACTCCTATGGAAGAGCCATCAGGGCAGACCCAGACAATCCTGACGCTGCGCAAGCGAAGGTCTTTGCTGACACAATTCGTAGAGCGCAGCAGAGGAAGAAGGAACAGGGCCTTTTCTAATAGGATATCGTCCTCACTTTAGGTCAAGCAGTTCGACCTCAAAGATTAGTGTGGAGTTTGGCGGAATCAGGCCGTTTCCAATATCTCTGTCGCCGTATGCCATATCGGGAGGAATCGTAAGCTTCCGTTTTCCGCCAATCTTCATTGTGAGAACTCCCTCGTCCCATCCTTGAATGACCTGGCCCACTCCGATCTGGAACTCGAAGGGTTCGCCTCTGTCTACTGAACTGTCAAACTTCTTTCCGTTTGTCAGCCAGCCAGTATAGTGGACAACAACTGTTTGTCCTTTTGCTGGTGAAGCTCCAGTTCCCTCAGCAATATCTTCAATCTGTAGTTCGGGCATAAGTTCCTGCAGGATTATTCATCTATTAACCTGTTGCGATTCTTGAGATCCGCCCAATTTACGAGGAACCAGTATACTTCCAAGTAATCAGATGCATGAGACTCTTCGGTGTACTGAAGCCCTCGGACTCATAGAGATAGCGTCCTTCGTCAGATGCATGAAGAAGAAGAAGTCCAATACCATTCTCCAGACAGAACTCCACTACATGTTTCATCAAGGCTCTGCCAATCCCCTTTCGTCGAAATTCAGGTTCAATATACATGTTTGATAAGTAGCCAAAAAGACCGGTTCTCTGATGTGCCCCTGGAGGTACCATGAACGTGCTCAATCCGCATCCTCCAATAACGGCTTGCCCTTCCTCAACCAGAAAATAGCGATAATCGTGAGCCCAATCACCCTCTAGGAATCGCCGCGTCAGTTTCTCTGTTTCGCTAAGGAACTCCTCAGATTCACCCATGTCCCTGAACATGCCTATGCGGTGATGGAGAACCCACTCAGAATCCGTGGCTTCTGCTTCTCGAATTCTCATGTCATTTGGTGAATTTGCCAATACAATATCACTATGCTGGATGAAGTAATCTTGTACCATGAGTATGCGAAAATTCAAGATTGGGATTGCAGGAAAAAAGGATGATGTCGATGAAAAAGAAAGCATGTTCGAAGATAGACGAGATTAGTTCCCAACTGATTGACGTAGGCAAGGAGATTTTTGATAACCCAGAGATTGCCCTCAAGGAGGCAAAGGCTAGCCGCCTATTGGTAGACCATCTGATGAAGGCAGGATTTGAGGTTGAACATGGAGTCGCAGATATGGAAACTGCAATCCGTGCTGTACATCCCGATAGGAAAGATGGGCCAACGGTTGCGATTCTTGCGGAGTATGATGCACTCCCAGGACTTGGCCATGGATGTGGACACAACCTTATTGCCGCTGCTGCACTTGGCGCGTCCCTTGGATTAGGGTCATTGAAGAAGGACTTGCCTGGCACCTTGGTCTTTCTTGGAACACCAGCAGAGGAGGACGTCGGTGGAAAGATTGCAATGGTTGAGCATGGGTTCTTCGAAGGGGTAGACGCTGCTATGATGTTTCATCCATCAGCTGGGTACAATCTGGTGGGGAGAGAAGGGCTAGCTATGGCTGAGGTCAAGATTGAATTCCAAGGAAAGTCAGCGCATGCATCAGCCAGTCCAGAAAAAGGAATTAACGCACTGGATGCTGTGATTCAGACTTTCAACGGAATCAATGCACTGCGCCAGCACATCAAAAGCACTGCCAGAATTCATGGTGTTATCACAAATGGGGGAGTAAAGCCCAATATAGTGCCGGACTTTGCTTCAGCTCATTTCTACGTCCGGGCTTTGGAGGATGATTACTGCGAGGTGTTGCTGGCAAGGGTTGAAAACTGCGCCAAGGGAGCGGCTAGTGCAACTGGAGCCTCGCTCAAGTTTGAAATAATAGAACCGTTCTACAAATCCAGAAAGATGAACAAAGCACTTGGAGAAGCATTTGCAAAGAACTTGGCAATCCTAGGGGAGGGCATAGACCGGTTGCCGTATGGTGCCGGATTGGGATCCAGCGATATTGGAAATGTCAGTCAAGTAGTACCATCAATTCATCCCTACCTCTCAATCTGTGGTAAGGAAGTTGCAGGTCATTCAAAGGAGTTCGCGGAAGCCTCGGTTTCACCTCGAGGGAATGAGGCAATGATCAAGGCTGCAAAGGCACTTGCAATGACAGCTATCGACATGTTTACAGATCCAGAGTTTGCGAAACGAGTCAGAGAGGAGTTCGAAAGCACCTAGCAGCCAAAATGGGTTCCAAAAGGTCTTTTAGTTGGATTCCGGATTATCCCGGTTCAGCTCCGAATCCTTAGTTGAGAGAATTGGGAGCAGGATGTGTCTGAATGACTGAGGAAACGTACAGCAGGAAGGAGAAAGTTCTGGTCTTCATCGCTTGTGCCCTTGGGTGGGCATTTGATGCAGTCGGACTCACTCTCATTAACTTTTTAGCTACAGATATCCAAACGACTTTCGGCGTTCAAGAAGCGGCAGTTGGCTTTGTCTTCTCAGCCCAGTATGTTGCTACAGTGCCAGGTGCAATATTGTTCGGGCATCTAGCAGACAGATACGGAAGGAAGAACTTTCTTCTGTTCTCAGTTCTCTGGGATGCGATACTTACTGCATTAACAGCAATTGCACCATCGTTTGAGGTACTTGCACTTCTTCGGATTCTTTCAGGCATGGGAGTTTCTTGGGGCATCGCATATGCACTCCTAGGTGAGGTCTTCGCACCAAAGCGTAGAGGTCTATTTGGAGGTCTCATGCATTCTATGTTCCTAGTCGGATACATACTTTCAGCAGTTGCATCAATTGTAATTGCTCCAGTGTATGGTTGGCAAAACACCTTCTTAGTTGCACTTTTGGTGATACCACTCATCTTGCTTCTGTACTTCACTATCCCTGAATCAAAATTATGGCAAAAACTGGATGAAAAAGAGAGAGAGATGGGTGTACCATTAAGAGTTGGAATCAATCAGGTGTTCAAACGAGGACTAGGAAAGCTGTTGATTCTCTCAGTCATCCTGTTTTGGGCTGCTGAATTTGCGTATCATGCAATAGTTGATTGGGGTCCATACTTCTTGCATGATGAATTGGCATACAGCACCACAGAAGCCAGCACAATTATCTTGCTGATATCTCTAGTCGCGATGCTGATTCTTCCAGCCTTTGGACTGCTGAGCGATAAGGTAGGCAGACGGATCAGTTTTGTACTGTCAGCTATTATAGGACTCATTGCAACAATAATGCTAGGGATATTTGCAATTATCATGCCAGTCAGAGATTTAGCCGTAGTGGCTCTTTTCATAATCCCTGCAGGATTTGGTAGTCACGCACTATTCGGAGTTTGGGCGTCGGAGATGTTCCCAACAGAGTCAAGAGCCGCAGCCACTTCAGTCATCTTCAGCCTTGCTAGAGGCTTATCCTTTGGTGGTTGGTTTGTAGGGATACTTGCAGAGATGGTTGGTGTATCCTTTGGGATGATGTTAGCCATCATTGGCTTTGTCCTTATGGTAGGACTTCCATTCACACTACCAGAAACAGCTGGCGTTGACATGAGCAAGGTCGAAGAGGAGGTATTGACGTAGTGACTGAGCCAACTGGTGCTCAGATAGTTGCAAGAGCGATCCTTGCAGAAGGTATCGATACAGTCTTCACCTTGGCTGATGGGTCTATACTACCCATACTTGACGAACTGATCGACAATAAGACCAGAGTCGTCAATGTACGGCACGAACAAGCAGCTGGGAATGCCGCAGATGGCTGGGGACGAGTGACACGGACACCTGGTGTGTGTTTAGTCGCTATGGGGCCAGGACTTGTGAACCTGCTACCCTCACTGGTTCAAGCGTACAAAGCGGGTAGTCCGGTTGTTGCCATCACATCAGCGGCACCACTTGATATGTCTGAGATGGATGCCTTCGAGGATATAGACGCAGTCAAGATGGTTGAGCCCTTCACCAAATGGGCTGCACGTTGCAGGACCCCGAAATTAGTTGACAAGTACGTGCGACTGGCATTCACTCATGCTACATCAGGTAAGAAAGGACCAGTTCTTCTAGAGATTCCGAAGGATGTGCTAGTGGCATCAGGTCCAACAAGAGACTTCTTCCCAGAGGGATATCGACCTGCAGAGGGCCCAACGGGTAGCCCAGCATCGATAAAGAAGGCTGTCGACCTCCTGGCTAATGCAGAGAGACCTATGATACTCGCGGGAAGCGGTGTCTACTGGTCAGGCGCAGCAGAAGAGCTTGTAGCTTTAGCTGAGCGTCTGACTGCACCGGTTGCATGTGAATTCCTAGGACTTGGATGCATTCCACATAGCCATAAACTGTCAATTGGAAATGCGGTTGCCAACACATTCAGCATACGGCAAGCAGATGTTCTCCTTACAGTAGGCGCTCGCTTTGACAGCTTCCTTGGCTTTGGTACCAATCCATCGACCTATGCAGAAGATGTCAAGGTGATTCATGTCGACATCGATTCTTCTGTCATCGGGAAGAACAGACTTATTGAGGTAGGAATTCATGGTGATGCAAAAGCAGTTCTGGGGTCAATGCTTGATTTTGCAAAGGCTTCAGATGTTAGCAGGATTGACACCGCATTTGCTGACCAGGCGAAGATGGGTTCTCAGATGATATTTGAGGGATTCGACGAAGAGGCTGATCCTGTAGAAGTCCCCATCAGACCGCATCGACTTATGCGAGAGCTAAGAGAGTTTGCTAGGCCGGAGAGTCTGTTCGTTCTTGATGGCGGAGACACTACAGCTTGGGCGTTCTTGTACTTAAGGGCAGAGTATCCAGGACAGATTATAGATTCAACAGGACCACTAGGTCATTTGGGTGCAGGTCTACCAATCGCCTTGGCTGCAAAGGAGGCTCAACCAAAGAAGGATATCTATCTCGTTACAGGAGATGGATCTTTCTTCTTCAACGGAGTCGAGCTCGAAACCGCAGTACGAGAGAACATTCCTGTGATCATCGTGGTCTGTAACGACCTAGCCTGGGGTCTCGTTTACCACACAAGACGCATCAAAACCGGGTCAGAGGAGTTAGCTAGAAGAAGCACCATAATCAATGAGCATGTGAAACTGGATTTGTTTGCGCAAAGCCTTGGAGCGCATGGAGAGATTGTTACTCAGACTGAGGACATCAAACCCGCACTTCAACGAGCACTTGACTCCGGAAAACCCGCCGTTGTAGATGTTCGAGTTTCACGAGAATATGAGAGTGTGCTAAGTCAAGTCTTGGCTGCAACACCAGAAGGGTAGGATCAGGATTCGCGCTGTTTGATTACCTCAAGCAATTTGCGAATCCTCTCTATCCGAAGATTTTCAGGAGACCTACCGCCATACTCGTAAATTCCCTTTCCAGTCTTGGCACCAAGGTCTCCAGCCTCCACCTTCTCCTGAAGCCATGCCGGAGGTCTGAATCGGTCGTCCTCTAGCACAAAAGCAAGGTAGTTTGCGGCCATTGTGATGACATCTAGACCAATGTGGTCGATGTTACCAAATGGGCCAAACTGAAGGAAGATGTAGCCCATATGCTCCTTCCAAGCCCTGTCGATGTCCTCAAAGGATGCAACTCCATCTTCTATCATCTTTGCTGCCTCAACAAGCACAGCAGCCGCCATTCGATTCACAAGAAACCCAGGAGCATCGCCACAAGTGACTGTCCGCTTTCCACATGTTTCTTCTAGGAAGTGTCTGACGGTAGACACCACATTGTCTGATGTATGAGGGCCTGGAATGATTTCCACAAGAGGAAGAACATAGGGTGGATTCATCCAGTGGGCTCCGATAAACTGCTCCGGGCGCTCAAGCGTTTCGCCAATATCCCTCACTTGAATCACCGATGTGGTCGTTGCAATGATTGTATCCTTACTACTGGTTGACTCAGCTGCACCCAGGACCCTTTGCTTCAACTCAACATCTTCAGGAACGGCTTCAATTATGAAATCGGAGTCTGGCGGCTTCTGGTTAGCAGTCATTGGATGAATTCGCTCTAGGATGGTTGGGATTGCATCGGCATCTGCCATGCCATACGTAGCTAGTAGCTTTAGGTTCGCTTCTACATGGGATTTTGCATTCGATAAGATCTCCTCATTCATGTCGATGATCACAACTTCACAGCCAGACTGCGCGAAGACTTGGGCTATGCCATGCCCCATTGCTCCAGCACCAATTACACGAGTTTTCTTGATCTTAGTCACTTTCCGCATTTCCTAATAGGAAGAGTAAATGTCGCGATTCTCCCTGATTTCTTCTACAAATCGAGTTGCAAGCTTCTCTACGCTGTCAACTTCAAGCTTCCACCCTATCTCATCGATTTCGCGATAGACGGTTTCTTGACCTTGATTAACTAGCATGGTTGTAAGAAGGGTCCATGTTCCAGCAACTTCTTCAGCTATAGGATCTACTTCGAATTTGATGTCAGCATCAGGAACATGCTTTTTGACTTCAGCTACAAAGTCTTGTATTGGGATTGGAACGCCTCCTGACATATAGATTCTCTGGCTCACTTCATCTGCACTCCACAAGGCAAGGAGAAGATTGGTCACATCATCAATGTGAATGATTGGCAATGTAGTATAATCTGGCACCATGATGATGCCCGGTTCTCCTAGGACTACTTTTTCCACAAATTGAGAGAATGAAACCGTTGCACCTTGTCCGCGTCTTCCAGGCCCAATGATGACAGCAAGTCTTACACATCTGAAGTCCATTCCATGTGT
>JBHLND010000293.1:0-3991 GCA_048937485.1 Promethearchaeota archaeon | reverse complement strand
CTCCAACATTGTCGGATCATGGATGTGAGCGTGACAGTCAATCACCCCTGGCATAATGACTTTGTTCTCCGCATCAATAGTTGTGCCAGCATCAGGAAGATGTGCGTCAGATGCAATGAGAGCTATCTTGCCACTACTTACTCCTATGCCGCCTCTTACTAACCCAGACTCAAGAAGGATGCGTGCGTTTTTGATGACAAGGTCCATTCCATAGCACATCCTTGCGAGGTAAAGGCATGAACGGCTGGCTAGCCTCCTCCTACGGGAGGAAAAATCGCAACCGCATCACCGTCTTTCAACTTCGTTTCATAACTATCCAATAGCTCAATTCGTTTTCCATTTACCATGCAAGAAAAAAACCTCTTCAGAGTCCCAGTTTCCTCATCGATAACTGTGTCAGTAAATGCCTTACCGTATTGATTCTGAAGCAACTCTAACACTTCTCTGATGTTTGCTGCATCAAGCTGAACGCTCCTTGTGCCAACAGCTTCTCGCACGGTCGCAAAGAATTTCACAGTCACATTCGCCAAGAAAGCTCACTCAGTCACTGACAGTGTTGCTTCATTGTTTTAACAGTTGCTAACTAGCCCAATGATAGAAGTTATAGGCTAGTAGGTGTTCTGGCAAACAGTTCCGCCGCTTCGGTAAATTCCAATTAGGAGGATGCGCTGTTGGAGATAGTCATCATCGGACACCTCAGCAGAGACCTCATCTTGACGCCAGAGGCTAAGATTGAAGCACTTGGAGGTGGAACCGCGTACGCAATGCTTGCACCAGCGATTGGCGCTATGGGCACAGGTATTGTTAGCTGCATTGGGTCTGACTTCGAGGAGGCATATTTGAATACGCTTCAGGAATCAGGACTGGATCTCTCGGGGCTACATACCAAGGGGGAGAAAAGCACCCGATTTGTCAATGAATATGATGAAAGCGGAAGAACTCAACGCGTGGAAGCGGTTGCAGCACCAATTGAAGCAGAAGACATCCTTCCCAAGCATTTGGGTGCGAGTATCTATCATTTCTCTCCTCTGACTCCTAATGAACTCTCAATGGAATGTTTTGAGAGAGTCGGGGTTGGCAATCCGTTAATTTGTCTGGATGCTCAGGGATACTTGAGGGAGATTCATGAGGACAAAGTTGTGCCAAGAGCCTGGCCTGACAGAGATGAGATTCTGTCCAAGGTTGATGTGGCGAAATTTCATGAGTCGGAACTGACCGCAGCCTTTCAGGCGCAATCCGAGGTTTCTGCAATAACAGAGATACTTGAACTGGGTCCCCGGATTGTATTACTCACACGGGGTCGAAAAGGGTCTACTATCTACACAAGAAATACAGCAATAGATGTCCCTCTTGTTCTTGGAACAGAACAGGCTGACTCAACAGGAAGTGGGGATGTCTATACCATCGGCTTTCTCCTTGAGTATATGAGAACGGGCGATGTAAAGAGGGCAGGGCTTTTTGGAGCGACATGCTCTTCTTTCAATGTGCAAACACACGGACCATTTGACATGCCTACACGTGAGCAAGTCGAGGATAGAATGAGGGCCTATCTCTGATTGGTCTCTTCTTTCGAAAGCCTTATTCAAAGGCCGCTTTTGATTTGCCCTAGTGGTTGAAGTGCTCGAACATTTGAACTCGCTAATGGAAAAGTATGATGTTGATGCAATCCTTGCCACAGGATCTGCTTTCGAAGTTCCGGATGTTTTCTGGCTTACGGGTTTCAGGTCATCGGATGTCATCGACTATCTTCATGTCAAAGGTGAGGCGCCTGTGGTAATATCAGGGCTTAAGGCACTGGGGCGTGTCCAGAATGAAAGCTTCGTGAAGAAGACTTACGATTTATCAGACGTTTACATGGAGGTCATAAATGCAGGCAAACGGATTAAGGACAATTTGGCCCTACTCTATGGCAAGTTTTTGCCCGAGCTTTTTGATGGCAAAGTTATCGGTGTTCCCCGCAGTTTTCCATCCAACGTCCTCATTACTCTTCAAGACCTTGGGTATGAAGTGAAGGCCGCAAATGATCTCTTCTTGGATGGACGAGCAACAAAATCCGATCGAGAGCTGAAGCTGATTAAGAAAGCAGGGGATGCAACAATGGGCGCCATCTCTCAAGTCGTTGATATGATAAAGGACTCAGATATTGGATCTAACAAGGTTCTGATACACAAGGGCGAACCATTGACTGTGAATACGGTCAAGCTCGCGTTGGAACACTTTCTTCTGGATCGAGGAGCTGAGTCCGCTTCGGATACTATTGTTGCTGTGGGGAAGAAAGGATTCGATTGGCACTACCTCGGCAATCCTGAGGACAAATTGAAGGCTGAGGTACCAATAATCATCGATGTGTTTCCGCGATTGAAGCGTGATCGATACATTGCAGACGTGACCAGAACAATCGTAAAAGGGCCCGTTTCCGAGAGGCTTAAGAGAATGTTTGAAGGCGTCTATGAAGCTCATATGGCCTCAGTCGATGCCTTGACGGACGGTGTGCAAATAGACGAAGTGAATCTGGCTTGCTTCAATACACTGAAAAAGCATGGATACACATCACGCAGATTCAATCCCGAAGAAACTGATGGAATGACTCATGGACTGGGTCATGGCATTGGTCTTGAGGTTCACGAGCAACCAAGCACATATGATCGAGAAGACTACTTCCAACTTGGACATGTACTAACAATTGAGCCTGGTGTCTACTTCGAAGGATTTGGTGGCGTACGAATCGAAGACGATTATGCCGTAACAAAGGGCAAAGCTAAACAGCTGACAAAAGGAATAGATCCGTTTCTTTACCTCTAGATTATGACATCTCTATTCAATTGCCAATGCATAGTATGGGCAAACTGAAATGCACATGCCGCATCCTTCACATTTTGATGCATCTATCTCAAAGAGATTCTTGGACTTGTCCACAGTGATGGCATAATAGACACATGATTTCTCACAGAGTCCGCAGCGAGTGCAGGCATCGAGGCTGACCTTTGGAGGAGGCTTAAGTTGAATACCCCGTGAGATATAGGGCAACGCTATACCACGAATATCATCAATTGCATCGTATCCATGAGATGTCAGCCACTCATCAATTTCCTTCGCAATTCGGCCATAAACTGCATCGCCCTCAAGAATAGCTGCAGTACAGACCTCAACAGCTGAGGCGCCTGCCATTAGAAACTCAATTGCATCTTCCCCACTTGAAACACCTCCAACTCCGATAACAGGTTTCCTGATACTCTTGGCGATGTCTGCGATACACCTGAGTGCAATGGGTTTGAGTGCGGCGCCGCTCATCCATCCCGTCCCGTTCTCACTGCCTAGTACAGGTTTCTTGGTTTCAATATCGATTCTAAGACAGGGTCCATAGGTGTTAATGCCCACAATTCCATCTACATGAGGTTCCAAGGATTTTGCTACTTCTGCTACATCCACCTTGGGACTTATCTTGGCAAAGATTGGTACTTCCACGACTTCGCGCAGAGCTTTTGCTATCTCTACGTGTCCTCCGACATAATGAGTACTAAACTCGATTCCGTGAGCTCCCTTTGCAACGATTTTTGGAGCAAGTGTGGCAACTTCTTCAGGCGTGTATCCAACACTTGCAATCAACGGCAGACCTGCACTAAGTGCGATAGCATACTCCTTCTCTAGCCATTGCTCTACTGGTAATTCTGACCACAATTCTGTATTCAGAATACCTCTTCTGGAGCTTACTCTCCCCGTTCCGAGTGCAGCCATATTGGGCTTTGGTACAATTGCTGGTTTGACACTCACGGTTTTAGCCACAAGGCCTCCAACTCCACCAGCGGCTGCATTCAATAACGTCATGCCGTCTCGTGAAGTGGGCCCAGCTGCTGTGAGCACGGGATTTCTAAATCTCAATTCTGCAATCTCTACAGATAGGTCTGCCATGTATTCTGGTCATGCGTTCTCCAACATAAGAGTTCCCAGAGGGCAAAAGAAGTGGCTAAGCATTGGGAAATTCAATGGGGTT
>JBHLND010000026.1:15743-16776 GCA_048937485.1 Promethearchaeota archaeon | reverse complement strand
ATGGTATCGATGTTATCTCATATTCTTCTGGTTCTATAGAGTCCCCTGAATAGCTGACCTCAACCGAATCCAGTCCTGCGATTCCAAAACATTGCAATAATCGCGACGACACTTGCAGCTCCCCCAATAATCAATATCCAACGTATAGCCTCCAATATGACTAGGTCTCCCGGTTCTGAGGTCCTAGACGTTGTGTAAGTATGAGTATTCGTTGAACTTGTTGTAGTCGGCTCTCGAGGCACAGACACTCCTCGCGCATAGTAGATATCCATTGCGCCATCCCTACCATCTGACCAAGCAACATGAGGAATTTCATCACTATCAAGCTGGATTGAGAAGTACTCTCCTGGTCTTGTGAATGACTCATTAGTTCCTATAGATGCAATGACCATCTCATCACCAAACTCTGGAGTGTCCCTCAATGGTCCAGTGAATTTGAGGCTCCTATAATACGACCTATAGCCAATGAGTCTGTCATTATAGTACACAATATGCAGCGTCCCCTCCGAATCTATCGCCATCTCGGGGTTCCACTGATTTCCATCTGCAAAACGGTTTATCCTTAGTCGGTCGCTCCAGCTTTGCCCAAAATCATCCGAATACCGCAGGAAAACGTCAAAGGTATCATGAGCGCCCTCATACAGATCCGCCCATAGAAGATATAGTCTATCGGTGTTATCAAAGCGAATCACAGGAAGCGTTCCCTTTGACGCATAACCCCCTGCTGTTACAAATGAAGAATAGTTACCATCATTGTTGATGAACACCTCCTGGCCGAAAGTTACCCCGTCATCCAGGCTTCTATCAAAGAGGATGTCACCCCCAACTTCGCCGAAATATGACCAAACACAATAAAGGTCGCCCTCTGAACTAGTCGCTAGATATGGCCCCACGTGGCCCTCATCCTTCTCTGCAATCACTCCTCCGCCAGTGTAAGTGTTTCCACCATCAGCTGATATTCCAAGTTCCACAATAACGGGATCTTCCGCCTGGTCGGGAAAATCGTTGATGGCTTCCACCTCGCGTTTAATAT
>JBHLND010000026.1:0-15733 GCA_048937485.1 Promethearchaeota archaeon | reverse complement strand
CAAGTTCCACAATAACGCCATCGTCGTAAATGTCATCATACGCCATATAGACCGTCCCGTCATTGCTGACAACCATTGTTTCTTTGTCTGCAAATCCATGCCCAAAGGATGCTTTGACTGGCAACCATGTTTCCCCCAAGTCGGTGCTTTTTGCAATTGTAATTTGTGAGAATCCTTCTTCCGTGGTATAGTCTAAATCCGGTGTGTACTCAAGATATGCGTAGTATAGTGAACCATTATGCCACGCCATCCATGGATCCGATTGCCGTGTATGGTAAATAGATCCGAACATTGGCATGTCCCCAGGATTTGACCAAGTTTCTCCATTGTCGGTGGACTTGACATAACTCACACGTGCACCTCCTCCGTTGTGAGTTTCCGAGTTCTTCCAGCCAACAAATATGACATCCTCTTCTGTGATTGCCATTGTCACCTCAACATGATGGGGATATATCTCGTCATCCACTGAAAGAAGGATGTTTTCATCAAAATACCAGATTGGACGCAGTTCATCTTGTGAAATCTGAATACCATCAATCAGAACTGGCTGGATCCCATCATTGGAGACTGTGGCTATCAATGCTCCTGAATTAAGAAAAAGCACGAGAGCCAATACTGCGAAACCCAACCGGTGACAGACAGCCAACTCCTAAAGTCGCCTCCATGTTTTCACAATGCGCAGGATGTCTACACTCAAACTGCTCGCTATTAGCATTGGCATTGAAGTAACCCTCTAATCCTCTTCCACGATTCTTCCTTCATGCATCCTGTACACATGATCCGCCCAGTTGAGCACCAGGGGATCATGTGATGCTACAACCACTGTCAAATCCTCCTCAGATACCATGGTCCTCAGCATGCCTAGCAAGTCCCTTGCTAGCTCCTCCTCAATTGAGCTACTTGGTTCATCTGCTATCAAAATTTCTGGCGAGTTCATCAAAGAACGCGCAATACTCACACGCTGAGCCTCACCTCCGCTTAATTCTGCAACTCTGAAATCTAGTCTATGTTCCATTCCAAGTGCAATCAGTTTTTCTTTTGCTAGCAATTCCGCATCGCGTACAGCTGTATCAGTACACAACTTGGGCAAAACAACATTTTCAAGCGCAGTCAATTGCGGAATCAAATATTGAGCTTGAAAGACAAATCCAATGCGATTTCTTCGAATTCCAGTTCTATGTACCTCTGACACAGTTGAAAGCTCATCCTGTCCAAGAAATAGGCGGCCTTGTGAAGGTCTGGTAAGAAGGCCAATCATGCTTAGTAACGTTGTCTTTCCTGATCCACTGGGTCCTCCAAGGGCAGTAACCAGGCCGCGTTCAATTGCAATACTAACATTCTGTACAGCATTCACTTCTCTCGGGGTTCCACTTCCATAGGTCTTCCAAAGACCTTCTGTCTTAACAGCTAATGTCATATCACACCCCCCTCAGCACAACGTCTGGCTCAGTTATTGCATTCCTCCATGCAGGAACAACTGTGGCAACAAGAATAGGGATGAGAGCAACCGAATAAATGATGAAGATAGTGGGTGCTGAAATGACTAAGGGTAATCCTCCATTCAACAGCAATAGATTCCAACCCAGGAGATATCCTGAAAGCAAAGGCGCCCCCAAGATGAAGTCGTAGACAATGGCAATGGAAATCCCAAGGCTTGCTCCCAATGCGCCAAGTACAAAGCTTTCAATCATTCTAATCTCTAGAACATCCAAGGTATCAAATCCAAGGGCTTTTAGAAGGCCTACCTCTCGTCGAGCTTCATCTGATCCTGCACTGGACACCGTGAAAGCCAATAGCACCACAGTCATCAGAACTGCAACCCAAACCAAAGCGATGCTCCCTGCTCTCCCTCCGTAGGTCTTCAGCATTATGTCATTCAAAGCATCTCGTGTTAGAACCCTTGTTTCCGGCATCTGTGTGTCGATTCTAAACGCAACATCATTCATGTTCACACCATAATCAATCCAGATTGCAAAGTCGGAATATGAGAATTCATCCACCCCAAGGACTTCGCGCGCACTATCCAAATCGGTGACTATCATATCATAACTGTAAATCTTGGAGTCACTACTGAAGATGCCAACGACCTCGAACTCAACCAGGGAGCCATTTTGAGCAATGAGTGAAAGAGAAGTACCAATCTCAATTATCACCATGGATGCACGCATAATCTCCACAATACCCCGTCCGACGACTATCTTATGCCTATCCGAGTTCTCCAGGAATCTGCCATCTTCCACAATCTGTGTGCCAGTCACCCCAACTATGCTTCCATATTCTGTTGCATTGACGCCCATTATTGTAAGTAGGTTCCCAGTTCCGACATCGAAATACCCCCAAACACGTGGAGTTGCCAATCTAACTCCAGAAATCATACTGAGATTCGACTTCCAGGCAATGGGAACCACTGCTTGGCGGCCAGCAACCAGACGCTGCACAACGATATCCGGGCCTTCATCAAGGGAGTCTGCAACATCGGTCATCACACCTTCCCGAATGAACTCGGCGGATCCCAGGAATGATGTGGAAAAAACAAGTGCTATCAGAATTGCAGAGCTTCTTGTACGGTATTTCAGAATATTGCCAAGTGCATAGCTTGCCAGATTACTGTGTTTTCTTAGACCCAAAGCTCTTCCTCCCCATTATTACGATTATGAAAGCAGGACAAAAAGAGGTCAGAACGGCTGCAACTAGGATATCCGCCGCAAGGAGAGATGGCCGAAGCGATACATGTTCAATCCCAAGAATCCACCCTGTTAAATTGCTGGAAAGATCCGCTTGAAGCGGATTTCCTGCATAGAGTGAATACCCCCCTGGAACATCTCCAATCATTCCAAAAGGAGCTTCGAGTGCAGGAGCCCGACCAAAGTAGGAGTCCTGCACCAAGGCAGGGCCAAGTTCAGCAAATGGCCAGACAGGTGCTAGTGTTTCAAATAGGCTCGTCAGTACAAAGAATCCAATATTGAATCCAAGTGACAAAGTAAGGAGAAGAACAACGAGGGACTTCCTTCTCAAGGTTCTATCCCTCCGGCCATTCAAAGGGATTCATAATAATCGTGCCGCCATAAGTGTCCAGGAAATGACTTTCGCACATCACAGTGGTCTGAACATCTCCGCACAGTGGAACAATTGTAGGCTCGGAAGTGGTTGGATTCAGATACCCAGTCGAGTAGACCCAGACAATCATGGAATCATCCCAGTCCATTAGCATTCCGCACATAGGACACCGCACTTGCACATTAACAATCTGGTCAATCTGGTCCGAATCAATCAGTTGTTGGAAAGCGAGAAGCGATACATTGACGCAGCAGTAGTATTCGACAGTCCCATTATGATACGTAAAGGTGACCTCATGTCCAATTCGGTCCTGAATCTGAAGTCCTGTCCAGTCACAAATGTGGATCACTGGCAAACTCATTGTGTAGGAATATATTGCAAAGCAGCCGACAATGACAAGTACAACTTGAATCATTCTCCGCTGCTCTGCATTCATTTGTAGTCACCTGATTCCCACTAGGCTATTGAAGACCCTTATACATCCCAATGAAGCCCAAAACTGCAATAGTCAAACCAAGTACTGTTTCCACATCTCGTGTGAACGAGCAGCGCATCGCTGGTTCGCAGACTGGCGCGAAAGTATGCGGTGCAATCAAAACCACGATTCCCAGTATCAAGATTAGAAGATTAAGAATCACTTCCATTTTCATGTCCATTCGCCCTCTAGATTTGAATATCTACCGAGAAGACCTGCGTGTCAGCTGAATTCTGATTTGGAGCGTTATCGAATGCTGTCACATAGAAACTAGGATTATCTTCTGCACTAATTGGTCCAAAATTAGTCACCCATCTTCCTCCAGCAATACATAGACATGCGTAGAAGTACATCTCTGCGGTTTCCCATTCTTCGCCGTCTAATGACCAAGACAACTGGGCTCCGGACACCCCTGATGGATCAATGCAATATACTATGACACTGATATAATCGCCCGGCTGCGGAGAAACAGGAAGAACATCAATCTGGTATATTAGTGGCCCCTCAACGTCGTCAAACACAGCTAGAACAATAATGCCTGATAGCACTATCATGAAGACTGCACCGATGCAAATCAGTTTGGTCTGAGCTTTCATGTAATAGAACCATCCAGCATGAGCTTCTCAGCAATTATTCATTTCACAATGGCCCTTTAATATTGATTTCCCCAAAGCCTGACTACCCGGTATTTTCTGGCATTCTACTTGCTCCTATAGGAGCCCCTTTCTATTTGAAGCGTGACACTCTCTCCTTCTTTCTCTCTACACAATACCCGGGCAATACTAGGTCATTACCTGAGCATATATTATGAATGTAGAAATGTTAGAGCATGGCATTTGAGGAGCTAATTCTAGGTTTCGCAATAGGTCTTGCTATTGCGGTTTTGGTCTACTTTGTGATGGGCTGGCGACTAAAGCATCGCATAGCGCTTGTTGAGGCTGAGTTTAGGGCGACTTGGGCAGAACAGGAGGGCGGCATCCGCAAAGATGCTGCACAGCGAAGCCGCTATGTGCTGAAGGGTAAAATTGCAGAACATATGGTTCCACTATTTCCTGATGTGTTCAAATATAACCCATCAGATGCCCGATTCATTGGAGCTCCCATTGACTATCTCATCTTTGATGGCTACACTTCTGTAAAAGATGGCTATTCGGAAGGCTCCATCAAAGTTGTTTTAGCGGACATTAAGACTGGCGATGCTCGACTTAACAGAACTGAGCGGAAGATTAAGGAGGCTGTTGAAGCAGGGCGAGTTGTCTGGGAAACCATACGTGTTGACTTTTAGGATTTTGCCAGAAGCCTTATCCCAGTATGAGAAATCCACGAGCCATCAGAGAGTAAATCAAAAACTTCTGCTATTGCGAGGTGTCTGACATTAAACTCGATCTCTTTGAGTACAAACGCGGCGAACTTTGGGGTTCAGCTCTTCCTACTACCGAGGAAGACATGAACGAGCTAGTGGAAGCTGGTATTGATTATGTGATATCATTTGAGGAACGGTTCGGTCTTCCTGATTTTGATGACTATGATATTGAACACTATAGCATAGTAATTCAAGACTTCAGTATCCCGTCTGATGAGAACGTTGTCGAGTTCATCCGCGTTGTTGATAGGGCTTTGAAGAGAGGGAAGAGCGTATTGGTACATTGCCTTGGCGGATGCGGACGAACCGGCACCATGCTAGCGCTTGCAGAGATCTATCTCTACGGCGAAAATGATGGACTAGCTGCAATAAGAAAAGTACGAACGGTTCGACCATGCGCTATTGAAACAGATGGCCAAGAAGCTATGATTCTTGAGCATGCACGTAATCCACTGAAGAAGCTGTCCGGTTTTCGAAGACACTAGGGGTTTTGTCATAATCCCGGATTCTCGCAGAAGCAATCCATCATAAGAGCACGCAGAACTGCGTCTGTGACTTGTCCCTCATCGGGCAGTCCTTCGAGCTTCATGCTGCATATCCTGATAGTAGGAAGCTGCGTGATTCCATCGCTGCAGCCGCAGTTGCCCCCCGAGTCCACATCTATTTGGCAGACTGCATTTTCTGACACACCATATTGCGAGATTGCTTCGCTAAGTATCTCCTTCGCTGCATCACAAAAGAGGCAATACTCTCCTGTGTAAACGATTATGCATCCACAGCGTCCGCAGGATGTCTTACCTCGGTGGTCTGTCATGTGCACGGCCTTCGTCATTCAGCATTTGCCCCTAATTATCTATGCATAGCTCCTATTATTATTAAATCTTGTAGGTATCTCCTTAGTGTTTTGTCAATGCGCAGAAGTCTTATTGTACATCTGTTGCAGGACAACTATGGAAGACGTGTATCTTGATATCCCCAAATTAGAGATTTCGTCCAGAGTTGAACGACTGCAAAGTAGGCTTCTGAAATCGAATCTAGATGGAGCTCTCCTTTTGTCGACAATTGAGATGTACTACTACTCAGGAATCGGTATTCCGGGTGCGGTCTATGTTCCTGCACAGGGTGATCCCATCAGACTTGTAGAGCGAAACTTGGAACTTGTGAGAGCACACTCTGCACTATCCGATATTCGTCCAATGGGGCGCCTGTCTAAAATCTTCGAAACCTTTGGTATCGCAAAAGCTTCTCATATAGCATTTGAGGGAGATATTGTTCCCTATTCATACGTGACCTTTCTACAGTCTAAGGCTGAGGGAATAGAATTTGTAGATGCTAGTCAGATATTTAGAGAAACTAGGTCTAAGAAATCAGACTTTGAAGTAGGAATGATTGAAGAGGCAGCCGAGCAAATCGACAGGTCTCTCACATACTGTACTGAGATTGCGACACCTGAAATGACTGAGATTGAATTATCAACGCGTCTTGACGGCTGGCTTATCGACCATGGCCATGCAGGATCCATCACAACGCGTGGTTTCAATTCATCAATGCTAATCTATTCATATGTGGTTTCGAGTGGTGGTTCCACACTCAACACATTATTCCAGCCAATCTCTGGTCAAGGTCTCTCTCTGAAGTATCCACTTGGTCCCACACGTCGAAAATTGGGTCAGAATCGTCCATTCCTCGTTGACAGCTGCGGCAATTACCATGGCTACATTTCCGATACAACACGAACCCTGGTGTGCGGTAGATTTGATGATAGAGCCCATGAACGGCTATTGGCTCTTCAAGAGATTAAGAACTTCATCACAAAGTCGATGAAACCTGGATGCAATCTTGGCTCTCTCTATTCCGAGGTCATTGAGCTCAGCAAAGAGCTAGGAATAAATGACAACTTCATGGGCCCTGAAGAAGACAAAGTTGCATTCATTGGCCATGGTGTGGGTCTTGAGCTGGATGAGCTTCCCGTCTTCTACGCAAAGGGTCCGTCAATGGAAGAGGGTCATGTACTTGCTTCAGAGCCTAAGCTGATACTGCCTGGCGAGGAGGTTCTTGGGATTGAGGATACATACGCTGTAACCAGCACTGGCTGTAAGATCCTATCCAAGTCGGATAATTGGTTTCAGATATCTAGGTAGTCCAACAACTTGCTTGAGTTGAACTCCTCCCATAATCTATGCCAGAACCTACCCCACAGGTGAAGTTTCAGGTGTTTGGTAGTGGTCTATGGGTTTCGCTCTGTCCAGAAAGGATCTCCACTCTAGACGTGCCAAAAGAACGCGTCCAATGAGCCCTCCAATAGCGGCAACTGCCAATGCTATCAGGTAAATGACCGGCGTTCCTACGAGAATAACAAGGAGCATACCGAGTGCAAACGCAAGACCTTCGATCCAATTCCCTTGGTACTCAAAGTAGAACGTTCCACGCAAAGGCCAAATTGCCGCAACTAGAAGTATTCCTGCAATAGTTGCATCTTCTGTAAAGAACTCTGCCAGCACAATTGGTGTTAGTGGAATTGAGATGAGCCAACCAAACAGAAGCGTGAAGAATGAATTCTGTACGCCCTTTGCAATGCTCCCAGAAAGGATTCCTACAATAATGGCGATTACCCAAACTATTGGAAACCGGCCAAATATTGTGGTCATCCATCCAAAGACAAAGTCTGTAACGAAAAGAATAATCCCAATTAATACTGCGAAGAGAACCTCTTTCTCAAACATTGATTCTCCCTCTGAATTCGGTATGGATATCTATGCTTAAAGTTCCTTATCAATTGGTAATATGAATCAGAATCAGGGTCTAGTTCTTCAAGTTTCCTCAAGCAATTCTGTTCCAAACCTTTTTCCAAACTCCTTGCCAGCAGCCAGTTCTCCATCAGCAAGTGGTCCTTTCCTATCGTCAACACGTGCAGAGAACCCCCTGCTGATCAACTCGATTCCTGGCATCTTCTCACGAAGTGTAGCTTCCAGCTTTTCAACTGCTACTCCTTTGTTCCCACCGGTATATGTATCGAAGGCGGCTCCAATCTTGCATTTTACATGGACGATTGTTGCGCGGTCAAGAAACTTCAGCATGTTGCGAGCGGGTTCTTGATTGTGATTTGGGCATCCAAAGAGTATTCCGTCGAATCCGGACAGATCATCAGTGTGATGAACTTCACTGGTCTTGAGAACCTGAACCTCAATATCCCCCGAGTTCGAAATGCCCTCCGCAATAGCTTCCGCTAGTTTTCTTGTATTTCCATAGACGCTCTCGTAGATTATAATGGCCCGCATCATTGGGATTCGCCCAGAAGCTACTCTCATCAACGGTCTTATCTGCATTACTGCAGGACCAGAATCAACCGAATTCATGTATATGTCCCTTTGCCATTTGGCAGAAGCTATGATACTGTTCCCTATTCTTGGAAAAATCGTTACGTCGTTGGAAAATGATATATACACGGATTTTGCAGCTG
Source organism: Promethearchaeota archaeon (assembly GCA_048937485.1). Lineage (GTDB taxonomy): Archaea > Asgardarchaeota > Thorarchaeia > Thorarchaeales > Thorarchaeaceae > SMTZ1-83. The sequence goes on along the minus strand of JBHLND010000026.1, from coordinate 7,378 downwards.
CATTTGTCAGAGCTTATTGACTTCTAATGACTTAGTGCAATGAACAGTGAGGTTCAGGAGGTCCATACTTGATTAGACCAATGTTTGCCACCGGCAAGGCATAGGACTCGACCTGAGCCAGATCTAGGCATCCTCGCCTAAAGACAGCTGTCAGCTTCTACTCACTTCACCTGTTACAGTTGAGGCAGGATGTAATGCTTCGCGCGGCACGGATTGCAGATACGAGCCTCTGATATGAAACACGCAGTTATCCGGTAACACGAAACTTGCTTTGGCAAGTATATTCTCCGAGGAGGTGGAGAACACGACCAAGGACATAGGCAAAGAGATTACCAGGAGCCAGCAGAATGATATGAATGAAGTCCACGATGAGAAGAAACAAGATGTCCAGGACAATGTGTCAAGACCCCGAAAGGAACTTGACAAAGGTATAGATGTTTCCGAATTAGAGTCTCTTAGGTGGTGTTTCATTGCTTAGGCTAAGACTTTCATCATCCCTCACCAAGCCGGCTTCTTGTTTACAGTCCTTACCCGGACGTTCATCAAGATATGAACGTCCTTTTCTTTTTCTTTGAAGGTGAATGCCTGAGTCATATTGGCGTTCAAATAAAGCAAAGTATGACCAATAATGATTCAAAAGGCTTCAAACCAATATTGGGATGTCTTAGACCGCTATTTGTGTGCAAATCGGGGTGATTTAAGCATGCAAGACCTCTCAACTGATGATGCAATGAGCCTCTACCGCAAAGGAGAGAGATTCAGGCAGTTTGGGGAACTCAGTGCGGCAGAGGAAACATTGTCCGAGGCGCTCAAAATCGACGAGAACTTCCCCGAAGCATGGAACTTACTTGCTCTTGTTCATCAGCAGGCTTGGAATCTAGACAAGGCGCGTGAAAGCTTCAAGAAGGCTATCAAGCTCCGCCCCAAGTGGATTGAACCATATCTTCATCTTGGAATTCTGGAGTTCTCCATGGGCCTGTACTTTGAGTCCGCAAGCACCCTTCAAGGTTATGTCAATCACGGCGGAGAGGACCTTGGAGCTCTGTTAACCCTTGCAAAGGCTGCCAGGCATCTCAATGATTGCCAGAAGGTAATTACCATCACGTCGAAGATTCTTGATATCGACGAGGACATCTATGAGGCTTGGGAACTTCGAGGTTTCTGTCAGGCTGACCTTGAACGATACAATGCAGCCTGCACGAGTCTAAACATGGCAATTGATTTGCACCCAGCCTCTCTGACTGCGCTGAACAAGGTTGGTGATCTCTGTTACGAAGCTGAGAATTATGAGCGGGCTGCTGAGTTCTTCGAATGCAGTCTGAAGGTTCGCGAGAACCAGCTCGAGATAGTATTCAAGTATGGAACCATCTTATGGTTCCTCGGCCGTTGGACTGAAGCAATTCCCTACCTCGAAGCATACACATTCAAAGCATCTGATGATCCCAAGGGCTGGAACAATCTTGGAGTTGCTCTTAGAGAAAAAGGCGACGTGAAGCGAGCAATTGAGTGCTATAATCGTGCTCTTGCTCTGGACCCTACTCTAGAGATTGTGCTCCGCAATATGGGGACTGCAAAAGATATGCAAATGATGACTTAAGCTCATAATCTCTTCCACGGTCGTGGCACGAATAGGCTTCATCACAAAGCATTGGATGGATTCATTCTGGGGCACTTCAGTTATATGTGAGTTGTCGGTCCAACGGACCTTGGGTGCCTAGACTTGGAACGAGAACGATATCATAGACTACTATTCACGGCTGCTGCAGTTTGGAATTGTGGCCTAGCGATTCTCTTTGGAGCGCTCTCAAGATTAGTTCCTGACGCATTTACAATGGTAGGACTCCAAACACCTCTCACTTTCCTCTGGTTTGACACCTTTTTGGCGTTCATAGCCTCCTTGGGATTGGGCTTCTATCTTGTTAGCCTAGATGTGTTGAAGAACCATGGCCTTATCAAGATGGCAATATTCTGGAAAGTGGCAGTATTCTCTGTGGGTATATTACATTTCATTTCGGGCAGTGCATCATTATGGGTTGCCTTCATAGTTGCTGTAGATCTTCTCTTTGGAATCCTCTTCGCTGAAGACTTGAGAATGATCACTCAGCTGTAGCTGCGATTAGTCCATCAAGTGAACCGACCGCCCCTAAGAAATGCATCATGATTCAAATACTAGTACAACTCTTCTCTATTCAAAAGGCATATTCCATTGCCAGTGTATTCCCATAGCTACGACCACAATTTGCCCTTGAGAGGGAGATTGAAAATGGATCGTCAAGTTTTCTTTGATATGCTCAACCGCTTTATTCGAGATAGAGAATCTGTCTACAGTGATATCAAGAATGAAAATAATGTCGGGGAGTATCTCCTTGTTTCTACTTTGGCTACCGTGATATTCGGGGCCTTGTACGGCGGCGTGATGGGCACATATGCTTCAGGAATCCAGATTCTGTATGATGCAGTGAAGATCCCATTACTGCTCCTTATTGCTGTCTACGTTTCGCTGCCTACCTTCTTTGTACTGAACGGGATTTTAGGTGGGGATTTGAGCTTGAAACAGATGGCTGTGTTATTCATGGTCTGCATTACTGTCATGGCCACTCTCTTGATTGCTTTCCTACCTGTGACCCTATTCTTCATGTTAACGACGCCAGAACGAACTTTCGCAACCTATGCCTTTACTGTTCTATTGAATGTCTTCTTCTTCATGATATCTGGCATGACCGCTGTGAGCTACTTGCTTCAGGGATTCAACAGAATACACGGTGAAAATAAACGATGGGTGCCTGCCATGGTTATCGGTAGCAGTGTGCTTGCATTTGTTGGCACCCAGTTGGCATGGGTCTTGCGTCCCTACTTCCATCTCTCTGACGTATTCATATCACCCCCAAGTGGGAATTTCTACATAGCACTCTTTGCATTGATTGCTAGATTGCTTACTGGTGGATAGACTAGGCAAGAGGATTTGCTCTCATCAAGCTGCATCAATAGTCGTCACACTGCACGCATAGAATAGTACCACGTTTCCTAGAGCATGAAAGAAATCACCTTGGCAGGGAATATGCCTAGTCCCCGCAATTGACGGTCTAAATACTAGCAGTCAATTCTGACAAAAGGCACAATCATTTCATCCTCAGAGGTTCCTCCATGATGACCAGGAAACGATAGAGGTTCCTGCCCAGGAAAGGAGTTGAGGAAGCAATGCCCATCTTGTGCCAGTAGAATATAGTCTCCAACTCGGCTTGAAAGCTTGGGGTTCGGTTCAAACTTCCCAAACCATTCCTCTTCAATCATGGCTTTGCTAGAGCGTGTTCCACAGGCATAATCGAGGTGTTTTCCAACGTATTTCTCAAATGCATTCACTTTGGATGGCCGTACATAGCAATATGCACTTCTGGAATCCCCTCCAAGAGGGAGAATTAGGCAATCCATCAGATCCGGATGATCTGCCATATGAACCATATTCTCCGGTTTGACATCATTGAACCCATGGTCGCTTGTGACAATAATGGTGGTGTTTGTACCCTGAATCTCTTCGATGAACTTCTGTAGGGCACTATCAAATTCCAAAAGCTGATCTTTTGCCTCCTTGCTCCTCGATCCCAACATGTGGCTGACCTCATCATATGCCGGCCAATACGAATAGGTGTAAGACCCATTTGGACTAGACATTACTGCTTTCTTGTTGATTTCAAAGAAGCTTTCCATATCCGTGTACCCAAGCCTTCTGGCTTTGCCTGCCATATGAGCTGTGAACTTCGACCCGATAATTTGTCTACCTGCAACTACAAAATGGTCCCTGTTTGTGTTCGTGAAAATGGATTTTGTGTCAATCACATCTCTTATGGAGGAATCAATCTGGTTCCAATCTACTGTAGAGGTGAAGGGAAGTATTCTGGACATCATACCGTATTCTTTCAGATACACAAACCATCCAGTTACGGCATGCTGTTGAGGTGCTAATCCCGTCATGAAGCTTGAAACAGCTGATCCTGTGGAGGGCGGAAATACTGATGTCATCTTCCCCTTGAGATGTTTTCCGAGCAAGGTTTTGGCTCTATTTTGATTTAGGTAATTGTATCCTACTCCATCAAACAGAATCAGTAGTATGTTATCAGCCATATCCAGTTCTGGGAGAAGGTTTCTATCAAGGGGCGAGTAAGGACTGGACACTCCCAGACTCTCTCCAATGGACGCCATTAGATTGACAATGCTGCCATTCTCATAGTTTGGCTTTACAAGCATAGACTACTCTCCTCTTCATTCCTTTGCATGCTTGTCAATTATGGCAAGGGACTCTTCTAGAGGTATTTCCCACCTGTTCTTCTCATCATCAAAGAAGTTGAACACTTCTCCATAGGTCGATTCCACCTCGTCTGGCAGATGAAATTGAAAAGAATAAGACTCCAGATACGGTCTAATCACTCTGAAGCCCTCCAAGAACCCCTTCAAATCCGAAGTTGTAAATCCGAATCTAATGCAGTAGCTGCCTTTGCTCTCCATGAGAATTGTGGCAGGATGTGGCAGGTCATAAATAGCAGCCAAGATTGCTCCTGGATTATCCCGTATCCTCACAAAGCACGACAACCAAAGTAGATCACCTGCAAATCCGTAAGCGCGCCTATAGTCCTTGATTACTCCATTATCTCTGAGCCGTTGCAGCTTCTCTCTTACGTTTGCAACTGGAATTCCAGTAATCGATGCAATAGCGCTGGCTGAAGACTCGGATGACTCCTTTAGTTCTCTAAGAATCTTTATGTCGCTGGAATCGCAATCGATTATCTTAATCTCCTCTGTCATGTTGTGCGGCATCTCTGCATCAGTTTCCAGTTTGGCGGACAACTCATCACGCCATTTGCCCCAATTCCATCTCCATTCCCCATCTGGCCTATATTTTGAGAAGTCTACACGTTTCGACTCATAGTCTGCAATTTCAAAGGAGTAGTATTCTTCTATGATTTCTCGCTCCCTCATTCTCTTGATGATTTTCTCCAGCTTGTCAGGTTCTCTCAAGTCATACACAGCGTGAATCAGATATCCATCCATCTTTCCGTGACTTGGGATGTACCAATAGAACGATGGGACCTCTTTGATCACGGCCTCAAGTGTATCCCCCTTACCTGCATTTTCTTGGACAACTATCATTCGTTCTCCTAGTCCAACCTTTCTCTCGTGAGTCTGATAATATGAAGGAAGCAGCATACCCCTTTCCATCAGAACCGATAGCCTATACCTAACCGTCCTTGCGGGGATGTCTAGCGCTTCGCCTATCTCTTGAGCGGATGCACTACCACCCATCTTATCGAGTACTGCTAATATTCGCAAGTCCTTTCGGTCAAGTGCTGCTCTTTTTCTCAGTATCTCACTTCCTATCTTCAAAACACGTTATGTGTGTGTGCTTTTCTGGGTTTTCCCCCAAATATTCCTCTCGATTGCCGACGGCAAAATAAACTTAAGCAACTTGCCGTATATAATTAGTGTACTGTCGGCAAGTCCGAGGCTGGAAGATTGCCGATTTGGTGCAAATATCTTCCCGCAATCTGCTCCAAATCTGGGGTCTAGCACAATGGCTGAACTAACTCCAACTGCATTGGTTGTTTTGCGCGAGCTGGCTAACAAAGGGCCAATGACTCCCCTTGAAATCCGGGAGAATATGGGTCTTGCTTCTAGAACCGTTTCTACTGCACTTCGCAGATTAACTGACAGCAGACTATGTAGGAGAGTACCGAATCTGCTTGATATGCGACAGTCACTTTATGCGGCCGATCCAGTTAGAATGAGAGAGCTCCAAATTGACTTCAGCCTTAGTCGTACAGCTATTTCCTCTCGAATGAAGGTGCTATAGACATCTGGTCCGGATTCCTTTGCTGAAATTGCTTTGATTCATACTAGGTGTGACTAGTATTCTTGCCCCTTGGTACTCCTTTCAAAATGCGGAGGTGTGGTTCTAGGGCTATAGCCCCGCTTTTACAAGCATTTCTTGTAGAATTGCTGTTCCAAGTCTGGAATATTTCCTTACTGGATAGCTGACCAGTGCGTCTACTCGTTCCGCAAATGATGCATTCCTTACTCTTTGCGTGATTTCAGCAGCCTCCTTGAAATGGTCAATTACAAATTTCGCAAAGACCACTGGCTCAAGTGCTGACACAAGCAGGTACCAATACCCCACGGGGTATCTTTCATTGAACCAATCATCAATTTCCTTGTGCCCCAACGAACGCTGATTATATTGGATTCGAATGTAGACTTCAGTGCTCTCGCCTGCACTTAGATTCCACCTTGTTCCGAAATCGACGGCACCGCTCTCTTGGAGTTCTCGCAAGGCTCTGGAAACACGGCGGGCTGTCAAATTCTCCGATGATGCTATCTCAGAAACCTGCATTCGTGCATCCTTCATTAGTTGCCGAAGAACCCTGAGATGAAGCGTTTTGAACTCGAATTTCCTGCCTTGGCCCCGAAGTAGCGTATGCAGCTCAACATTATTCACATTAGCAGATGTACGAAAGAGTCGGCCAAGTTCCTGCATTCCGGGTGCATCTTGATACTCTGCCAGGACAAGATACATTCTTCCTCTTCCGGATGCGATTTGTCCAACCTGCATTGTCATTCTGTTTGAACCAATTGCGTCCATGAAGCTGTTCTCTTCCTCCAGGCCATCAGTTTCAATCAATGCTAGCAGATACTCCGCCCCTGTCATCGCTGGTGTCAGAATAACTGCAAACTCCTCAATGACCCCTGAGTCAACAAGCTTCTCAAACCGCTTCTTAACTGCAGTTGCAGTCATATTCAGTTTATCTGCTAGCGCCTGAAAAGTGAGTCTACAATTCAAATCCATTGCCAACAGGAGGAGCTTGTCTGATCTGTCCAATTCACACACCGAGTGATGTAGTTTCCTAAACTACCACTATATGGCTTCTCGGTTTTTGTGATTTCATGAAAACAATGACAAAAGGCTGTATCACGAGGAGAATATAACATCTCAAGTTCTGTGATTTCCTGCGATTACTCTTGAATGGTTATTGAAAATCACTTTTTGAGGATGATTCAATGAATATGAGGTGCGATGCCTGCGGTTCAACAAAAGATGTCCACGCTATCTATGACGAATACTCCGAAGGCAATGAATGGAGATGTACTGCCTGCGTCAACAAGCGATTTGCTCCTGGCACTCGAGTTGTCAAGTTCACTGATACTGCTCATCCACATCACCCTGCATACTATATGAGCCTCGAATCAGAGGATGATCTCGAACTTGTGTTGACTGTTGGTAAGAGGGCACAAAAAATCGGAGCAAAGGGATTCAAGGCTTTCTTCTACACGGCACACATGAAGGGGTTGCACATCAACTCCGGTGCGTTATCTCTTGGGCATGCCGACAGCA
>JBHLND010000292.1:0-3999 GCA_048937485.1 Promethearchaeota archaeon | reverse complement strand
CAGTAAACACAGCAAGGACGGCTATGCTCTTTGAGTCGCGTTTGACATGCAACGTCCGGGTTGTCTTCAATGTTGACAATCAATCCTCCAAGAACAACCAAAGTCTGGGCTGCCCTGTGGAAAGTTTCCTAGTCTTAAGTCAAACGGATAGTGCGTAATTCAGACCTTGGCATTTCAAATGTATCCAATGCATAGAGATTTCAGAGGGCCATCTCAACTCCTGCATGAGCCCCCTCCTACAACCAATATATAGTAGACAACTTGCATATGTTAGTTCTTGTGCAAATTGAAACACAAGTACCTTCTTAGTCAACTATGATACATAATTTCGTCTAGTGATAACAATGGGTGCAAGAAATCTGCAGCGTGTCAATGCATTGATGCAGGCACTCCTCGTTATCCTGAAGTCATTGGTAAATTGGAGAAGGGATTTGGTGATTCAAAATGCAAGCGATGATTGACATAATCTGGCTCATAATGGAATTTGGTAAGGGCCTTGCAGTCGGAGGAGTCGCTGGATTATCCTTCCTCATATGGCTTAGAAGAACGGCCGCTAGAATGGAACGAGAAGCAATAGAGGAAGCAAGACTGGCGAGAGAAAGGGAGATCGAAACCCTGTTTGCAGCACTCCTCGAGGTCCCAGCGTAATTTCGATACAGGTCTCATGGTTAATTTGGTAAATCTTTATTGATACAGACCTCGCCATTTTTGAAATGTCATACCCACATTTTTCACTATCACAGAATACTGACACTTGGAAACCCTTTTCATCTTGGATGCACTGACGTAACGGGAGTGGATGTGGATGTTCCTTCAACGTACCGACGAATACCCTTTGGACCAAATGATTGACGTGGCTTCCGGTCGAACCCGAGCTGAGCTTGTTCTGACAAACGCATCAGTTGTGAACGTGTTCACAGGAGATATCGAGAAGGGCGATGTTGCTATTCACGCCGGATTCGTTGCTGGAATTGGCAGCTACCAAGGCAGACAGGTTGTGGACGTCAAGGGGAAGTATGTTGTTCCCTCTTTCATTGACGGACATGTTCATGTTGAGTCTTCAATGGTAATGCCTATTCAGTATGCCAGAGCAGTTGTGCCCCACGGGACAGGAGCAGTTGTGGCAGACCCTCACGAGATAGCGAATGTTCTGGGTCTCGAGGCTATCATGTACATGTCCAAGTCCATGCGTGGAGGGCCACTGGAATTCTACATCATGCTCCCCTCATGTGTTCCATCAACAAATATGGAAACAAACGGAGTAGCTCTCGATTTTCTGGACATTAAGCCATTACTCACTGAGCATTATGTTCTAGGCCTGGCAGAAGCGATGAATTATCCTGGTGTTATCTATCGAGACCCTGATATCTTGGAGAAACTGAAAGTGACTCTAAGCATGGGCAAGAAAATCGACGGCCATGCACCAGGATTGAATGGAATGGACCTCAATGCATATGCTGCTGCGCGAATCACGTCAGATCATGAATGCATAACGCTGGAAGAAGCAGAAGAGAAACTTGCAAGAGGAATGCACATTCACATTAGAGAGGGCTCCACAGCAAAAGACCTGAAAGCACTAGCGAAATTAATTCAACCGCATACGGCAATCTTCTGTAGTTTTGCCACGGACGATAGGAACTCACTCGACTTGATTGAGAAGGGACATATCGACAGCATCATCCGAGATGCCGTCTCCTATGGCGTTGATCCGTTACTGGCAATCAAAGTTGCCACTCTTTCCACTGCTCGGCATTATGGTCTTCAGTATCGTGGTGCGGTTGCACCGGGCTATCACGCGGATATTGCCATTATTGATTCCTTGAAGAAGGTTAATGTTGAAAGCGTCTACAAACAGGGAGTTCTGGTTGCCAAGGACGGCAAACTTGTGGCAGAGTTCGGCGTTGAGCAGCAACCCCAGCTCCGTAGATCCGTTAACATCCATTGGCTTGAACCGGAGGACTTTCGAGTTAAGGCTAGGGCAGGTCAAATGAATGTAATCGGATTAATTCCAGACCAAATCATTACCGAGCATCTCGTAGAAGATGTTAAGGTACAAGATGGATTTGCTGTGCCTGACGTTGATAGGGATATTCTCAAGGTTTCGGTAATTGAGAGACATAATGCATCTGAGATTTCTTCCATAGGTTTTGTGAAAGGAATTGGAATCAAGGAAGGGGCAATGGTCTCTTCCATTGCTCACGATAGTCACAATCTAGTTGCAGTGGCTACGAATGATGATGATTTGGTGCAGGCAGCTGTTCAGATTGTCCGCATGCAAGGAGGGATAGCTCTTGTGAAGGATGGAGAGGTAACGGGATCTTTGCCTTTGCCAATTGCAGGATTAATGTCCGAGAAGACTGTAGAAGAAGTCAGCGAGGGCATTCAAGAACTTAAGACAGCCGCAAAGAGCCTCGGAACAACCTTGGATGAACCATTCATGGCCATGGCTTTTCTGTCACTCCCTGTTATCCCAAAGCTCAAGATCACCGACAAGGGGCTTGTCGACGTTGAGCGATTCCGCTTCATCGATCTCTTTGACACTCCAAAGTAGGAGATTCCGCTCCATATACATCAATCAAGCCAGACCTAGGGTTTCCTTGGCTCTAGCTGTCTGGTTATATTTCTTCATTCCCACATAAATTGCGGCAATTGACCCAAAGAACACAAGGATTACTGCGAAAGAGAAGCATGTCAATAGGAGTGGTACAAGCCACATTCCGGGATAGGAGAGGAGATTGAAGAATAGGCCCCTAAAGAAGAGGAAAGCTGCTTCAAGTACAAGAAGGCCAAGTAGAAACACTCCTGACGCCAATTGCCTTTCATGAACATAGACCTGTAACCCTGTTTGCAGGATAACTGCAGACAGAAAGTTCCCCATTATGCTGAATATGACCACTGTATCTCCTCTGAGGAAGATGAAACTAATTGGTGATGTAGCAGCGGTTCCCCATGGGTCGAAGAACTGCAACCAGAGCATCAGAATGACGAAGATAAGCTCAAAGATCATCATCAAAACTGCGCCAAGGCCAGTCACTCTTAGAATCACATTGTCAGCTTTATCTGACCAATCGAAATTCGTAAGCTTCTGATATTCTCGATTTATAGGCTTCGCCCAATCACTATGCATTCTACACTGAGGATCTTCGCAATTCACAATGGTAAAGAGCTTACCTCCATATTCTCCCACGCGAACCTCCATGCATTTCTCACAGATTAGCTTGCCGCAGACATGACAGACTTCTTTCGCCAACGTTCTCTTGTGATTAGCACAGTTTCTGCCTTGACTTGGTCCCAAGACAGGACTGGCACAGTATTCACATCGATTGACTTTGTCCTTGTGATCCAAGTGGACTCTTCCACCGCACACAGGACACATAATGTAGCCAACTGAAGTCTCGTTCATTAGGTCCTCCTCCAATAGACATCAGTGGATTTTCGCTTAGTTTCGCGCAGTCTGCGGTCATGCTCATAGTCCTGTGCGTATTCTTCGGCCCGTTTCTGCGACATCCATGGACGAACTTCTTCCCTAATCGGAGAGGGCTTCACCTTGACTTCCTTCTTCTTCAGAAGACCCTTCTCACGAGCAACTTCAACGGAAATGAAATCTGTTTTACTGATAATGCGAATAGCTTCTACTGTGACTCCCACCAAGCCAGCATAGAAGAGAATAGGGATGATAACGATAGCACCCAGTAGCATAAGGATTCCAACTAGAAATGGAATTGCTATAATAATAATGATGATTAGTAAAATGGCGCCGATACAGCCATCTCCACTTCCACCACCGCCACCGCCACCGCCGCCTCCGCCCCCAGCCTTCAGGAAAGCTCCGGCAAACTCCAGAGCCCCCCTAAACACCCAACCAAGAGCCCTGCCGTATGCTCCGATGAATCGTCTATAGATTGATGAAACTCTAGAGAAACGCCCGCCAGCCTGTCCAAATAAATCTTCAATGGGAAGCACCAATGATGCAGTAGTCCCTGCAGGACGGTACCTCCC
>JBHLND010000291.1:0-4012 GCA_048937485.1 Promethearchaeota archaeon | reverse complement strand
TGCTACCAGATGCAAAGGTAATTGGCATAGAGCCAGAGAATGCTGATGATGCAATGCGTTCTTACAAATCAGGCAAGCTAGTTCCAAGTGTCAATCCTAACACTATTGCAGATGGTCTACGAACATCTCTTTCGGAGTTGACATTCTCAGTGATAAGAGAGAATGTAGATGACATTGTGACGGTGGCAGAGATGGAAATTGTGGATGCAATGCGATTCCTGTGGGAACGGATGAAGATGGTTGTTGAACCATCCGGTGCTGTTCCAGTCGCTGGAGCCATTAAGATATCGCGTCAGGTAAAACCAAAATCTCGAATCGGCGTCATAGTGAGCGGCGGAAATGTGGATTTGGATAGCTTCTTCAAAAGCTATGAATCACGCATATCATAAAAGCGTCTTCTTATTCCTCATCAAGGAAGCCCTGCTCTATTGATTTTCGCACCAAATCCTTTGCATATTCCCAGAGTACAGTGGACCCCAATCCAATTGCCTTCTTGCTCTCGAGAACTTGGCTCCCAACAACACCGTGTTTGGCCCAGGACCAGCCTTTGTTATTGAAGCTCAGGATGAGTGGCTGTAACTTGTCTATTGCTGCTGCAAACCTTGCTTCTGGGCTCTCTTCATCTTCGAACTCCCGCCAAAGAGAATAGAGTTCCTCCTTCTGATCGTCAGGGAGAAGGCCAAAGATCTTCTTGGCCGCTTCTTGTTCTCGTTTTTCTTTGTGGGAATTGCCAATTGCATCATATGCAAAGGTGTCACCAGCATATATCTCAACCAAATCATGAATAAGCAGCATCTTCAGAACCTTGAGCATATCAAGACTTGGCTCATTGGAGTATTCAGAAAGCAGAATCGCCATTGTCGCAATATGCCAAGTATGCTCTGAGTCATTCTCTTGACGTGATCCATCAGCCAAAGCAGTCTGTCGGATTACTTTCTTTAGTTTGTCAATTTCCAGAATGAAATCCATCTGCTTTGAGAATCTTTCAGCATCCATAGATGCGTTGCGGAAAAACACTGCCTAAGAATGTGGTGAATAGGGACCTACTTCACAGTATCCAGCCTGACCTCGGCACCGGTCTTGGATGAATCGTGAGCAGCTTGAGCAAACCGCTGTATCTCCAATGCTTTCTCTCCATTTAACTCTGCATTGGAATCATTCAATATCGCATCAATGAAGTGGTCAATTGCTGCAGTAAAGCTGGAGATCCAATCGGTTTCCAAGTTGCTGTACTCTGTAAGCTCTCCTGAGATATAGGTAATAAGAGGGGCTTCATTCCTTATTGTACGCGCTGTGCACTGGTTAATCCATATGTATCCCTTGTCACCAGTTATCTCCACACGCTCATCTGCGGTGTAGTAGCTGGACGAGAAATTGCCATCTCGGGAATAGGTCACTTCCATAGAACCATACGTTCGCGGTGCCTTGTATTTCCAGATTAACACGGAAGGCGAATCCAACACAGTTGGCGGACCTTGATCATCCTCAAAAACGCCAGTAGAATCAATCCAAGCCTTGACTTTCTCAACTTCACCCAAGAAATACTCTGCAATGGAGAATTTGTGATAGCCATCGTCCCATACGAGAGGGCCGCCTCCGCAAGTGTTGGCTTTGAGCCGCCATTCCCAAGCATCAGCAGGAACTTCCCATCCACCGCCAAGGCTTGTTCCCAGCTTTATGTGGATGAATGATGGCCGCCCCAGCAAGCCATTTTCAAGAATCTCCTTGGCTTTCTGATAGGGTGGATAGAATCTGAAGTTTTCAAGAACTCTGAACTTCACTCCTGCCTTCCTGGTTGCCTCAATCATTGACCTGCATTCATTCAAGTTCATCGCCATTGGCTTTTGCACAGACACATGCTTGCCAGCCTCAGCAGCTTTCACTGTCATTTCTGCGTGGAGGTGATGAGGAACCAAGATGTCTACAGCTTCGATATCGTCATTTCTCAACATCTTATCATAGTCTGTAAAGATGTAATCCTCAGCCACTCCCCATTCAGATGCCTTCGCCTTTGCCTTTGTACTGTCGACATCGCATACAGCCAGTAGTCTAGCATCTGGATTCTTTAAATATCCCGGTGCATGAAGGTCCGAGATTCGACCACAGCCAACAATGCCAAAGTTCACTGGTTTCGTCAATTCGGGTCACTCCACCTGTGTTCGTAGCGTTTTTAGGGTTGTACTCAAACTGCTACTTATTTCCTAGGATGATTTAGTCGCTATTCTGAGGATGATGATATTGGTAAGAGAGAGAATGACTGGAGGAGAAGCTATAGCCAAGTATATGAAAGCCCAGGGGGTGCCATATGCTGTAGGCATCCCTGGACACGGATGCTTAGGCTTGACAGATGCTTTTCTGAAGCATGAGATTCCGGTCATCCAAGTCAGACATGAGCAGAGTGCTGCACATCTGGCTGATGGATACTTCAGAGCCACCGGAAAGCCACTTGTTGTGTTTACCAGTATCGGTCCAGGTGGTTGCAATACGGCAATTGGAGTTGCCACTGCGTTTGTTGATTCCAAAGCGATGATTGTGATTACTGGCTCTGTCCATGTTCGATGGTACGGACGGGGAGTTCTACAGGAAATCGAACGAAGCCATTGGGCAGATTTCGCCTCCATTCTGAAGCCTATAGTGAAGCGCAGCTATCAGGTTTCCAGCCTTGATCAACTTCCTTGGGTACTTCATAATGCATTTCGCCATGCTATGACCGGAAGGCCGGGCCCTGTACACATCGATCTTCCAATGGATATCCAAGCAGAGGCTGCTGAATTGGAACTCTTCGAAGGACCGCCGTATGAACTCGGTATGACTAGACCAACGCCCAATCCCGAAAAGGTGGAAAATGCTATCGAACTCCTCAAGGATGCAAGCAAAGGGGTCATTCTAGCAGGAGGTGGTGTCTTGTTATCAGGTGCCTCTCAAGAGTTGCTGAAACTCTCAGAGAAGCTGGCGTTCCCGGTTGTTTGTACGATGTCGGGCAAAGGAGCCTTCTCGGAGGACCACCCTCTCTTTGGATATTTCACTGGCACAAAGGGGTCTCCAATTGGTAATGAGTTAACCAGAAATGCAGATGTTATACTAGCTCTTGGCTGCAGATTTGCTGACGAAACCACCAGCAGCTATAAGCAAGGGGTTTCCTTTGATGTGCCCAAGACAAAGATAATCCAGGTCGATATTGATGCAGGTGAGCTAGGGAAGAACTACTACACTCCAATTCCAATTCACGCCGACATTAAAGCAACCTTGGCTGCCATGCTAGAGAAACTGGAGGCAGAGGGGATTGGAGTTAACTACGAAGCTGCTGAGGTGACAAAGTGGTTGAAGGACCAGCGTGATAGATGGAATTCACAATTAGCCAAGCAACGTGAAGGGAATCCCATGACAATCTCACGTGTGCTATACGAAATTCGACAAGCTATCCCCAGGGATGCCTTCGTTGTAACTAGTGCTGGACATACTCAGGCCGCCCTCTTCCAAGAATTTCCAATCTACGAAGCAAACACTCACATCACCTCTGGCGGCTTCAGTACAATGGGATTTGGTGTTCCAGCAGCAATGGGAGTGAAACTTGCATATCCAGACCGCACCGTTGTTTCAATTGAAGGAGACGGGAGCTTTTTGATGACTTGCCAAGAGCTTGCAACAGCTGTTCAGTATCAAATACCAATCGTTATTGTCATCGCAGATAATCAGGGATGGATTAGCATCAGAGACCTTCAGATCGGAGCATATGGGAAAGACCGAATATATGCGACCGAATTCATCAGAGAGGACTCCAAGGAGCCATACTCTCCAGATTTTGCTCAGTTGGCAGAGTCTTTTGGATGCTGGGCCAGACGCGCTGACACATCTGAGCTTTTCCAGGAAACGATGAAAGATGCCCTAGCTCAGAAGGGACCAGCAGTTGTTGTAGCCCAGGTTGATAGGGTTCATCCAAGGAGTGAATCTCCAGTCTATGGTTGGTGGGATGTTCCTAAACCAGGATACTTGGATTAGTGAGAAGAGGAAG
>JBHLND010000290.1:0-4025 GCA_048937485.1 Promethearchaeota archaeon | reverse complement strand
ATCATGATGAAAGGAATTATGGGGCAGCGCATTTCGAGGAACTCTTTGGTGAGCGATTCAAAACCTTCGAAGATGATTGCATCGCCCTTTATGCAGCTGATAGCGCTGAACCCGACAACGATGCGGGACACGTTGGGCGTTCAAAGTATAATGAGGTTAGTGATTTTCTAGGAGCCGCGAAGGAGAAGATTAGGATTTTCGCGTTACACCATCATCTTGTTCCCATTCCGCATACCGGAAGAGAACACAACGTTGTGGAGGACTCCGGAGCAGTTTTGGGGCTTTTAGATAGAGTGCAATGCTCAGTTATCTTGAATGGTCATCGCCATGTGCCTTGGATGTGGAATCTCAATTCCATGGTGCTCTACACAACTGGAACGCTTCTTTCACGGCGTATAAGAGGTGCAGTAACTCAGGTTTATACATTGGTCGAGCTCTCAAAGGAAGATATTACATTTACATTGGTAGAGAAATCTGGTTCAGCAAGGTTATTTGCTCGTTCTGATCTCAGAAGCGATGTAATCTAAGGCGTAGTCCGACAGATTCTATAGAGTGTTGCGGGGGTTTGTGAACGACTAGAAATGATGCCAGATGAGAAATTTGTTAGCCTCTGCGGACAGGTCGGAAACTTGACTGAATCGATTACAGGCGTCCACCTGGTTGATGCCTATTGCGGGCCCGATAACTTTGCTCCTCAAAAGCAACCGAAAGATAGGAACCATGTAGACCTTCTTCATGATCTAGATACGCTGCGTGAAGAGGTTGATGAAGAGGTCCGGCCAACCTTGAGGTGCAAGAGCTTGGTGGGGGAAATCTCATCTCTTGCGACTGTAGTTCGATGGTTGACTGAACCTGATTTCGAGTATGAGGCTGCTGTAAAGGGAATGTTCCATGTCGAAATGAAGAGGTTTCCTGAGTCCGCACTTGACGAAGTTATTCAAGAGCTGGATGATGCTCTACACCATTTTCCGGGAACTGACCTCCGGGAGAAAATCATTCTCTATCGGAATGAGGGAAATGTAACAGGCCAAGATCTGGCGAAGATAATCCATGGTGAACTGCAAGACAAGGCAAAGGATGTGTCTAAGCTGTTCAAGGACAGAGTATATTCCAAAATGGGCATGTCTATCACAGACAACGGTGTAGAATATAGAACCGTTCAGAATCAGCCATGGAGTGGATACAACTACTATCAAGGTAATTTCAAGTCTATTAACGAATTCAATATTGATCGCAACTTCAACGCCAATACATTGCTCAACACAGTCTACCACGAGTATGAGCATCATGTTACCAATCTTTGGCGCGAGCGTGCCTATCGTGAAAATAATTGGGTGGATCTGAGTTGCGTTCCACTGCACACCGGACGGTGCGTGATTTCTGAAGGAACTGCCGATACTGCAAAGGAGTTCCTTGAAGTTGTCGACGCCAGCCCCACAACGAAGATCTGGAATCTCCTTTATGCTCTTGGACGAATGACCTCTATTAACTCCGCAATCATCCTGAATCAGGAGAAACGCTCCACTGAATATGCAGTGGAATATCAGGTCGAGCGAGGCTTTAGAGAACCAGATCAAGCCAGGATAAGTCTTGATTTTATCCGTCCACTGCAAGAATCAGGAAAGGTGAATTTCTGGGCTCCTTATGTCTTCACTTACTTCTTGGGAAGAACAGATTTTGTTCTGCCCTTGTATCAGAAGGCAAAAGAACAGGGGGTTCTGGATGAATTTTTCAAGACTATCTACCTCAATCCTTACTCTGGGACGAGTCTTACCTGGAATGAGGCATTTGAATGGCTCTTAGCGTAGCTGCATTATAAAAAAAAAGAGAACTGGGAGGTTTGCAAACCTCCCTACTCTCAAGTTTGGTTTTCGCCTTCTCTCTGAGCTCTAGCATATGCACCTTCAAGCTCACTGCTCATAGCGGCTGGAATGGCAGTCTTACCAGTAATATCGCCTTCCTTTCTGCGAATAAACACGTAGAGAAGGGTAACATAGACTATGTCGAACGTTCTGAGAACTAGTGTTACCGGTATTCCTGCAAGAACTGCAAATATGACACCCATTCCAATGATCCAGAAGATGTCTCCTCCGCCAGCCAACCAGCCAAGCGCCGCTCCACCTAGAGCAAATGCAAGGAAGAATGTGACTGCAAGAACGCCAAAAGCCCACCTTACAGCAGTTTCCTTTATGAGCACATCAACGAAGTTATTGCGAACTAAGCCTGCACTTCTCTTGATACCATCCTTGGCACCGAGCTCCTCGGCAACCATCGCTGGGATAGTGAAATAGTTGAGAAGTGCCCATATCCAGCCCACAATTCCACCAGCTGCTCTTCCTACCGCCGCACCACCTGCTCCCCCAACCTCTCTTCCGAGACGTTCAAGAATTATTCTGATTATTACTACCACAACGCTTGCGATGCTAAGAATAATTATGCCTGTTATGACCCCAAGCGATGATCGTATTCCATCTCCAAGGCTTGGGTCTCTACCTCTCATATAGATGTAGACCATTGCCGAAGATGTGGCATACGCGAAATTGTAGAAGAAGATGGTTGTGAATAGATACGCTACGATCCCAATTCCCAAGGGCCAACCATTCTCAATAGACAAATCTACCGTTCCAAGGAGAACCTCTATTGGTGTAAACTGGAAGATGATTGCACCAAACATTAGAGCTGATACAAGCGTGAAAATCATTGTCAGAAGCGGCGGTACAAAGACGCCCTTCTCATCAAGACACACTTGCCCGGTAAGCTTCACAATTTCTCCAGCTCTCCTAACTCTTTCTCTGAAAACGGTTAGAAGAAGAAGAGTGAGAAATAGAGTGAACAATCCGGGAATCAACACTGGCCAAGCTTGCAGGAAGTCGGCTATCGGCAAGGCTCCGGTTGCTAGCAGAATGACTGGAATTGCCCATGTTATCAGATTCATAAATACTGCTCCGATATAGATGAGCGTTCCACCAAGTCGCTTCGCCAGAAACGAGGCTCCGAGAGCGACAAGCGCACTCAAAAGAATGAATCCGCCAACTATAGCTCCTACTCCTATAGCAGCTTCCGTTGGAGAGATTACCAAACCAATCACAGCTAGAATGCTGTTGATTGCAGCCATCACCTGAGTACCATATGTTTGCCATAGTGCCCAGAGGGAGTATATTCCCCATGCAAAGAATGCACCAATGAAGATTATTACTCCAGCTACAGCCTTTGTATGGCTTGGATACTGTTGCTTTTCATGATATTCTATTATATCAGCACGCGCCAACCTATGCTCCTCCTATTTTAGAAGAACTAAACAGTATTTCATCTCAATCGTAGTTAAATCTTCGTACCTATCAACACGTTTTCGTGTCAAATAGCAACCCATTTTAAACCCCGTTCAGTTGTCATGCTATGGACGAAATCACTTACTGCGAGCCAGGACGTATCTTCTGCAAAGCACAGAAAGTATTGCTAGCTGTTGACGGAAGCCAAGGGTCTGCTCGAGCCGCCACGGTTGCCTTTGAAATTGCAGAGATGACAAAATCTCAGTTATTCATTGTCCATGTCATTCCCACTCCGTCTGTGAAGCAATTTGCCAGAATGACTGATGAAAACATTGACGAAGTCATATTGAAGTATACTACTAAAGGTGAGATACTACTGGAAGGGTACAGTAGTGTTGCTTCCGATTATGGCATAGAAGTAACACCGCTCTTGGAAAAAGGACTCCCATCTGAGCGAATCATGGCGGTGGCAATGGATGAGACTGTAGATCTCATAGTAATAGGTCATGATGGCTTAGACGCGAGACGCGCCCAGATTGGTAGTACGACAGACCGGGTTGTAAAGGGGACCGATTGCCCAGTTCTCGTTGTAAAATAGTGCTCAAGGAATGACGGAGTTCCCTTTAGAGATCCCTGCCATTTCTGGGGATCTCTGCACTTCTTGCCTTAGGGATCCATGTGTTGCACTTGCCGCAAGAGTCCAAACATATACCGAAAGGAAAGCATTTGTTCCCCTGCCATTGCATAGGTATTAGC
>JBHLND010000289.1:0-4030 GCA_048937485.1 Promethearchaeota archaeon | reverse complement strand
TACGAACCGAAGAACATCCGACACTTTCGATTCATCCGGTCTCTAATCAAAGCCTATGATGCAGCAAACATCATTGTCAGTGCAGGTGGTGCGGGCACAACCATAGAATGTGTCAAGAGAGGACTGCGTCTAGTTGTTGTTGAGAACGAAACCCTGATGGAGGGTCATCAAGCACAGCTCATTGGTGAGATGGCGAAAAGAGGTCATCTGATTTGGTGTCCAAATTCGAGTGAACTTGCATCTTGCATTGAAGAGGCACGAGTGAAGTCCTTTCCTCCATTTGTATCTGATACACCTCGTGCTCACGAGTTGATTCGTGAATTGCTAAATTCACCCACGTAGGACTCTTCACTGCGATTCCTTGTATTACCTTGCTAATTGGCGCCAAATGTGACCTTGTCATACAGGGCCCAAATACAAACTTTACAGATTTCATACCCAGATAGCTATAGACGTATTGCCCCTGTATCACGCCCAGATTATCTGGATTTGATGTTCTGTTTATATGGAAATTGTGCATGTTTCCAATGGAAGCGAAGGTAAGTTACCTTCCGAAACCCATCGAGTTGAGGCAACTTGAGCAAAAAGAAGACGACCACGAAGAAGAAAGCCCAGCTGATACGAACACGAGGCATGGGACTTTCTGTCAAGCTCTTCAGATTGTCTGAAATGAATCTCAGTGCCACTCAGCTTGTGACCCAATTGAAGAAGATTGTCTATAGTCCCAAGGGAACTGAAATCAGCACCGGCTTTTCTAAGGTGAGCGTCACAGGAAAGACTGTTTCTGCTGATATGATCGCTGGATTTAGAGTTCCGATTCTGACTTACGATAAGGATGGCAACCTTGTGCCAAAGCACTATGTTAGTGTTGACAAAGGTAGCATCTTCATTAAGCTAGCAAAGGGAACTGTAGAAGTCAGAGGGTCAGAGCGAATTGCACGGAAATTCCGTCAGACACTCGAAGACATATCAGATGCCAAGCTGTCACCTCTGAACCTCAACGGTGGCACCAAACAGATCTATGACAAAGCAGCCGATATTGCATCAGTGATGCTAACAGGTGTTGAGAAGGGTAACCTTACTCAAGCGGAGTTTAGAGGCATTGGTATCCAGAACGAGGAAGAAATCGGGCTGTATACAAGACGTTACAAGGGTGAAATCACAAGGTTCCGAGGTACGTTCCCCTATCCAAGTGGAGCGTTTCTCACAACTACGGTAAATGCTGAAACAGGTTCGCTCATGATTTATCGCACTGGTGATGGAATTGCTGAGAAGGACCTGAATTGGATTGTTGAGTTGATGGAGAACGCTGCCCTGACACAGTGAACGTGGATCGGGTGGGGCTATCAGCCCGCCCGGTCACAGCTTTCCCTTTATCTCATGCATCATCTATCTAAAACGAGGGATACGCCAAAGCCCAATCTCAGAGGCTTCTCAGTTATTCCCTTGTCTTCCTATAGTCCAATCAGTGATTATCTATTAGTTCCCATGCTCCCATTCATGTGGATGGATGAAATTCAATCCAGCAATTGCGAGATGAATATTCTCAGAGCCACTCTTTCGGTTCTCTCTTCAGACCAATCACCGTGCGCGTATTCTCTACATACCATCTCGTCTTGTTACGGAAGAGTGGCCAGAATTCAAAGAAGGCTTGAGGATTCTCAGACTCCAGAAGAAGGAATCCGTTCCATTCACTTCCCCAAGCATGACGATAGTCCCCCAGAAGCTTGATTTCATCAGGCCAATCCTCTTTCAGGTACTTCGCCCAGAACTCACGGGCCTTATTGGCGTCGTCTTCTTCCATCAAATGAAACCTGTAAAAAACTATGAATCCATAGGTCATTCTGGAACGCACCGAGCCTTTACAGCGGGCAGTGGATTAAAAAGATTGGGAACAGGATTACTTGTGAAGGATATGTCAAGTGGGAACGCTGAGATTGCCCGAAGAGAGTACAAACATGGCAAGATAGCGTATAGCTTTCAATGGAATAAGACACATCACAAAGAACTTGGAAAATCGGAAGGGGACTTGGCTTCACTTTGGGCGCATTTGACAACAATCGCCAGAGGAAAGATTCCTGAGAATCCCTTTAGAGACCCCTTCTATACCCGAGCATCTCGTCTTAGATTGGCGAAGATGTCTGCATCCAAGAAGGTTGCTTTTCGAAGAAGGATGATTGCGAAGGGATTCATTAAGCATATACCTGACAGTGCCCTTGTTTCCATGATACGAGAATACCACCGCAACAGAAACGATCTATCGTATTCTGCAGACCACTCAATCCTCAAGGAATTCCTTGCTAACGATCCTCAAACCATCGCAATCGAGGTTCCAGTGTGGTCGGATCGATACCAACTCTCTGGTCATATCGATTTAATCAGATTTCGGAATGACACAATAGAAGTTTGTGACTATAAACCAGGTAAGCTTGACGACACAAAGAGACGGTTCCTCGAATCTGTTCCTCAAGTTGCTGCGTATGGAGAGATGATGACACACCATCTCGCATCAACTCTGAGGGTTGCATTAGATGCTCCTCTACTCCCCAAAGTGAAGTGTTGCGTTTTTGACACACATTCCTGTTGGCGATTTGGTGCTGAGATGTTCATAACACTCCTGGAAACTGGACATCTGGATGGTTTTCACACTTAGCCATTTCTTAGGACAGTCATTTTCACAGTTTCATCCAATTGAGGAGGTTCGGAGCCGGTAACATTCATCTTGAGTTGAATTGTGGGCCTCTGGGAAACCAACCCTTCTCGAATTCTTGAAAAGTAATTCTCGGAAAGCACTCCAAAGTGACCCAGAGCGGGATCAACTGGAACCCATCCTATTTTCTCCAGAAACACCTCACACCAAGCGTGAGGTTCAGGTTCAGGTCCTCCCTTGAAGTAGTGCCCCACAACACGTCTTGAGGGAATTCTGACCGCGCGTGTAAGTGCAATGAACAGGTCCGCATGTTCATCGCAATCCCCTTCCTTTTCAGTCACAGCCCAAGTCGCGCCCATTCGTTCTCCCATGTGCGTCTTTAGCTTCAAAGTATCGCGCACTACTTCAAAGGCAAGTCTGGCGTATTTTGTATCGCTATCACTTCTCTGCGCTATGCTTTGGGACAGTTGCTGAATTGCAGGATTCTCAATTTCCCAGTATTTCTGCATGGAGCAGTACCGCCCGCGATTCTGAATCTTGACAAGATCCGTAAAATTCTGTTGTTCTATAAGCCAGTCCCGTGCAGTCGTATCGATTCTTAGAATAACCGAAGGCGAGAAGTTCTCCCCCGGATTAAGATCTGGAACCTTGACAATCGCAACCATGTTGCTCTCTGCACGTTCGAGGACTCTTGCAGGTGGGAACACATCAATCATGCTGACAAATTGATTGTCCATATCGGTTAGTAGATGCCATATCATTCTTGCATTTTTGATTTTTGTTCTGCCTAGGTTTAGCACATTTGCCTGCATCTCAATTCTGAGTCTCAAAACACTGCCTCACGTCCCTTCAGACAGAACGTTCGACGTGCGAACAGATTTATGTGTTGTTAACATTTCCTGTGTATTGCCTGCTCAGGTACTAGGTTAGTGAGGCACTAATATGAGCGAAGGACCAGATGACAAGAATTCCCGCAGACGGGATGTCGTAGACGAACTCCTAGATGAGCTCGGAGTTGATGATGCTCTGAAGAAGGAGCTTATCGAATCGGGCCGCATGCAAACAGATAGATTAATGGTCGAGTCTGCTGAGCAAGTCCGTCGACGAATGGAGATTGAGAGCAGTGCGGAGCGGCTGAGAGACAGTCTTCTTCTACTTGAAAGGAACCTTACAACCGTTGACAACACTGTTGACAGAGTGGAGCGTGATTTGGTTCCTGTAGTTCTATCATTTCTTGTTGGCCTAAAGGGCAATCTGGTTAATCTCAAAACAGATATTGTCAGTAAAAGCAAACGCAGAGCAAAGACGAATCTTCAGGCTTCATACATAGAAACAGAAGTGAAAGGAATCGTTGAGGAGGAGTTCGCAAGAATTGAGGAA
>JBHLND010000288.1:0-4062 GCA_048937485.1 Promethearchaeota archaeon | reverse complement strand
GACGGAATACATCTCCTGGCCCAAGGCCCATCCTTGTAAGGCGCGATGAGAGTTCAGGTAGAGAGCATCTTTCCTTTTCGAGAATAGATTCAACCGCTTCGAGAGCCTCATGCATCGTACTTAGAGACATCTCCACTCCTTTCTGGATGCTCTCTTTTCCAATCATAGGACTTCCATGTCCTGGCAGCAGGTACGCTGGTGACAATCTCAGAACGGTTTCAAGCGATTCTTTCATTTGCTGGAAATCTGATGAGGGTGATGATAGAATGGGCTTCATCCTGTGTCGCGGGTCAAAGAGGTCTCCCGCAATCAAGATCAGCTTTTCGTCGTCGAAGAAACCGGTATGACCAAGATGGTGTCCTGGAAGTGGTATTGAACGAAATCCCGTGTCCCGAAGCGCAGAAGTATCCACTAGAGTCTCTATAGAGGACAATGGTTTTGCTCGACCCAAAGTGACCCTCATTGCTGCTTTTACAAACCATGATGGAGCAGTGAAGAGCTCACGGAATCCCACCACAAGTGATTGCCGTTCTCTCTCCATGAAGATCGGGGATTGCTTCTCGACGAATGGAACTGCTTCAGCGGGCGCCCAAATTCCCGCACCAAATAATTCCTTCAACATCGGGGCGCCCGCCATGTGGTCAATGTGACCATGAGTATGAAAGCAGTGCACCTTTTTCATATCATTCCTCAAGAAGTTTGGCACAGTTTTAGCAAGCTGCCTCTTGAGAGATGGTCCACCTGAGTCGATTAGCACCAATGCTTCTTCACCTTCAAGAAGGACAACATTTCCTGAGCGCCTCCATCCTGCTATCCTGTCAGGGGGTGGAATCAGCAAATGCACTCCATCCGAGATTGTGGAAAGGGACTCGATTACCATTGCTACTGTCACACTTCGTTTGATAACCTACATTCTCTAGTTTTATTTCCTTTCAAAATCCCCTCTGAGGAGCATTTTGCTCAAACCATAAATGGAATAGACACATTAGCCATGTGAAACCTCCGTGCCTCTTGTTGAAGACGAAGCAGCTGCACTTGCGGAGATTGAGAATATAATTGGCGAAGCAATCCCGAAGGCAAGGCAATTCGGAGGTGCGAGTACTTCCACATTATACCGAACTGCATATAGAGAGAGTGATGGACGCATCAAATACCTGAGCATTCATGATAAAGGGCTCGCATCCCTTCCCAGCGGATTCTCAGATTGGATTGTCGCTTTGGAGTCTTCTGGATGCAGGATCAAGATTGACAAATCTCAATTGAAGCTGATATCGTCTTGATTCTTTGGCACAGATTTCTTCTGCTAGCTTTTAGACTTAGTGAAGCCACCTTGGTGAAACTCGATCTTGCATTTCACTTCAACTTGGTCGCAATACTCCACAATCTCCTGCTCAATGTCATCCCAGAGTGATGAATCAGTTCGAATATGCTCATACAAATCTATCAATTCTGGCTTCAGCCGTCCAATAACTCTCATAATTCTTGGGATGTTATGGCCGCGGAAGTTGAGGTTTTCAAACCTGAAATCCCCAGTGATTGACTTTGCTGATTCAACGACTTCTCTCCAGTTGCTTACCCATGGGAATATTGGTGAAACGAAAACATATGTTGGGATTCCGCTACCAGCAACCTTCTTGAGTGCTTCTAATCGTGCCTGAGGTTTTGAAGCTCGGGGCTCAATAATCTTGGCAAATTCTTCATCAAGCGTGTTCAGCGAAATTCCAACTTCGATACTCGCAAACTCCTTGAAGAGGTCAATGTCTCTCGTGACAAGACTGGACTTTGTGAGAATCTGGATATTCGCCTTTGTCCCGACTAAGTGCTCCAATACCTTTTGGGTATTCTTGTAAATCACTTCAAGAGGTGTGTAGGGATCAGTTACTGAACTTATCAGGATCGTTTTATCGTCATACTTCTCTGGCTCGATATCTTTCGGCTCAAATTGTTTCACATCAACGAATTCTCCCCAGGTTTCCCCACTATGGTTTGTGAAGCGTTTCATGAACTCTGCATAGCAGTAGATACAAGCATGTTGACAACCAATGTATGGATTGATCGCATAATCAATGCCAGGGATGTTACTCTTTGTAATAATGTTCCTAGCTTTTGCAAAATCCACCTTCACATCAAGTAGCTCCATTGAAACTCAAGGTGATACTCCCTTATCATTCCACCCCTATTTCAGTATCACTGGGAATTTTCAGAGGCATTCATAAGTGCTAATGCCGAATACTGAAGAGTATGAGCCGACGTCTGAGTGTAAAAATCCCAAAGGACTACAAGATAAAGTTCGAGCGGAAAAACCGTGAATACGATTTGGGTTATTCATCGTTCGCGGAGTTCATCAAGGACTGCATGAGAAGACGCTTTGAAGAAGTAGAGGCCGCCCATCAAGAGAGTGGATGAAGACCTGCATGGCATCGAAACTTCTTGGCATTCCAAACAAATTCATGGATTGAGTGGGTCTTTCTTGCAGGTGGTCCATGCACCTAATCTTAATTTAGGATATTTCAACCGCATTTCTAATCTGGACGTGCCATCATGGAAATATCACTCACCTGTCCCAAGTGCTCCAAGGGCACCACCCTAAGTCTGAGCGATGAAGAAGCCAATGAAGTAAAGGCCAAGATTCTCTCAGGCGGCAGATCTCCGACCCTACTAGCCACTTGCCCAAGCGGTCATGAGCTAATCATCACTCTTTACTTCAGAAATAATGAATTTGGAGTTAGAGACGTGGTTATGCCAATGAGGGCCGAAGAGAATGGTGAGGTTTCGGAAATAGATTGGGTAAGCAAAGCGTTTGGAGGGGGCAGGTAGAATGATTAGATTGGTTGCAAGAGTTTTCACTCCCGACATGTCATTCGATGTGCTTTATCCGCTTGATGAGCGCAAGGATGAACGCATTGCTATTCTAACAGGCATAGTTCAGCTCATTACAGCTGCCCTGAACAAAGGCAATCCAGTCAATACAGGACACCATCAACTCTTCTATCTTAAGTCGGCGACTGGTGTTATCGGCTATTTTCTTGAAGAAGATTATCTCTATCTCTGCGAGGGTGATAGTGAAGGTGAAACCGAGGATGCTCTGAAGGGGATTCTAAATGAGCTGGGAAACCGTGGTGCAGATTTGAAAGAGAAGGTGAAAGACCTGATAGAGCGACCAGGAAAAGAAGTCAGTGATCTTTGGAAATAGGGAGGCATAAAGAATGGATTTTGAATTAGCTATGAACATTGCCAGTATTCTGGCTGCAGGTGCGCTAATAGTCGGCCTAGGAGTATACGCTGTTCGGTTGAGAAGTGTCTATAGTCAAGTTGCAGTTGGCACTCGACGTTCTCTAATCCTATTTGGACTATCTGGGCTTTCTTTAGGAATGATGGTACTTTCTTTCATATACATTCCCAACATGTTGAGAATGTGGTGGGTGCTGTTCTTCCTTTTTCTTCTGAATGCGCAGGCGTTCATGTTGTTTCGAGATGTGAGATACATTCATGTCGTTATTGCCTTCTCGATAATTCAGGCTATCATCATAATGGGGGGTGTAGCACTTTCATCAATCATCCTGCCCATCTCAGTTACTGTAGGACTTGCCTTCTTTATCGTTCCAAGTCTAGGGTTCAGCTTTTATCTTCTTAACAAGAATCCAACTCCATTCACTGGAGCCATCACGGTGGTGACCTTCCTTGCTACAATCTCAGCCACGCTCATGAACTACGGAATCATTACCGCAGAGCCGCGATATTTCATTATCCTAATATTGCCGCTAATTGTCAGTGCAGCGATATTCCTTTCGATGCTTCAACCATGGAGGTTCATGGTCATTATTTCGCTTGGGTTCTTCGTGATAATGACAGTGGCTCCAATCATCACTGCATCATTGTTGAGCGGTGAATTCGCCATCTTGCTCTTTTTAGCAGCTGCAGGTTTCGCTGGAGCTTGTGCTCTTGCTCCTCTTTCCTACTTCATGAAACAAGCACAAGATACGAAAGCGAAAACTCCCGGTTACATCTCTCTTGTCTTGATTGGACTTGTTCTCCTTTCAACAAGTCACGCTAATGCTTGGG
>JBHLND010000287.1:0-4070 GCA_048937485.1 Promethearchaeota archaeon | reverse complement strand
TTCTACATCAATGACTACTATCTCACTGACAAGTTGATTGCTGCTGGAAAGGTTTCAGACCTAGTTGCCCCTCTAATTCTTGTCTGCAAGTTTCGGCGAGGAGACTTAGTTGTTTGGGAAGATATGATGCAGGCTCTCATCAAGGCGATCAAGGCAGCTCCTAATGACTGGATTGCAGCTCATGTCTACACAAAATGGAGATTCTATGTAGAGTTCCATTTCCCTGAAAGCGACACCGATGTGAAACTGATCCGAAGAATCGAGGAAAGAGTAAAGGAAGATGAGAATTTGGAATACTTCAAGTCGTATCTTCTTAGATTTGATGCAATCAAATGTATGTTCAATCTGAACATAGAAGAAGAAACTGAGCTATTAGAGCAAGCACTTACCATTGCGAGGAAATATGATGAGCAAGTTGCAATTGCTGACTTGATATCTGCTATTTCAGAAACCCTCTCCGATGAAAAGCGACGCATGGAACTCCTACGAGCCTCAACAGAATTGAGCGAACGTCTTGGGTATAGATATAAGATTGGCCAGAATCAATTCCGACTAGGCAACAGCATAGGGCAGCGGGGCGAGTTTAACAGTGCAGTTGAGAACATTCTCGCCTGCATTAGGGTAAGAGAATCTCTCAATCTTCCTGTAATCACGCAGAATGGATATCTCGCTGCGTATTACAATGCTATGGGCGATGGAGTCAATGCTCTGAAGCTGACAGAAGCTGCACTTGAAGCAATTCAAGATTCTAGAAGGCTGACTTCCTACATGTTAGCAATGAAGGCTTGGGCTCAAGTCAATTTGGGTAGGTATGACGAAGCAAGATATTACCTTGAATTCTCCCGGGAGCTGGCAGTGAAATCGGGCGTTGCATGGTATTGGTTCATATGGAATCAATTAGTAGAAGGCATATTGAGCAAAGAGGAGGGAAGCTTTGATGGTGGTATCGCGGCTTTAGAAGATGTGCTCCAATATTCCGATGTGGATGCCGTTCCCATTCTCCAAGCAATATGCCTCCTCAACCTAACCGAGATTGAAATAGAACGCGCATCACTGGATAGCGTAGGTGATTCATCAGGTCATTGGATGGAAAAGCTTGAGGAATTTGTTGAAACGATGAACGCCCCTGGATGGGAGGCTCGTTTGCTGCTTCTCAAAGCGAAATTATGTCAAAAGCTAGGCAGATTTGATGAAGCTCGAGGCATTCTCAGACGCGTCCGCAAGATATCAGAAGCACCAAGTGTGAAGTATCTCAATTCCCTGATTGCTCCCCTGTCAGTTGAAAGATAAAGGATTTTGAAAGACCGCTTAAAACATCGCTCGGATCTGTTTCAAATCATTAATAGGTGGGTCATCGAAATATCCCAAATGGACTGGCATAAAAAGGGGCCAGCATTAGGCGCAGGGGCATTTGCGGCAGGTATTGTGCTTACGTATTTTGTCCTAAACCGTCAATATAGAGAACACTAGAGGCCCAGCAATCACGAGTAGGCCCGACATGAATGCGGCCTTGTCATGAATTTGTCAAGCCAAGAACTCCACTAGGAGGAAATAACTACAATTCTGCTCATCCTACATATTCTAGTTCCATCTCTTCATCTTCTGCAGTTAACACGACCAACTTGTCGGGCTTTCCTTCTTTTGTGAATTCAAACCTCATTGCTCTTGCACTTTGCTCTGCAATGAATTCTAGACCATTGTAAGGGCTTAGAACTTCTTCAAACTCGCCTATCTTTATCACAAGACTAGCCTCTTTAACAACAAACTCTACCAGGGTGTTTCGTTCATATTTTCCCTCAAGCTTCTTTAGATCTGCCAGAGTGACCTCTTTCTTGGCGTATTTGAAGAACTCCGTGAGTTCTTTCTCTCTCTGAAACCTTCCTACAGGCGCCAGTAGTACAACGAACTCCTCCTCTGTGTTCAAGTCGAACAGGGTATCCAGTTTGTTCTGGTTATAGTAACCTATGGCGACCGTTCCCAAATTGATTGCTTCACAAGCCATGTAAAGACTCTGACATACAATCCCCAGATCCACAGCAATGAACTTGTGAGAGAGGATGGTATACCGCCATTCAGTGCGATAGGGCACAGCCGTCCAGTAGAAGATAACTGGAGCAGTTCCCACAAACTTCTGCTCATAGGCAAGTTCACCCATTCTTTCTTCTGCATTATCTATCTCTTTGATATACATTAATTGATGACTAAAGGAAATGTACCGATAGAGGCCGGGCTCAAGCCCTTCTACTCTATTGATAACCAAGTAAGTTTCAAACGGGCTCTTGGCTCCAGCTGAAGGAACAGTACGTTTTACTCCACGACCGGATTTTAGTACGTTCTTCACTCCCTGAGTGCTCCAGAGTAGAAAGGACAATTCCTCCAAAGTGAGAGGGTCGGAAGTGAATTTCCTTCGGCTCTTCCTGCTATTGACAATATCAAGGAAAGGAGTTCTCCCAATGGCAAAATCATCAGGAGGGACCAAATCGATTAGAGCGGCATCTTCAGGAAATGGCTGCTGAAAGAGTGGCGGCGGAATCTTCTTCTGTTCATCGGACTCAGGAACAACCTTTTCGTATTCTTCAGAATCCAGAAAACACAAGAATTCTCTTCGTTCTTTCATATCCGGAAACTTGCTTGGTGGAACTAATTAAGATGACCCACAGGGCAACCTGATGTTGCGGAAAGATAAGAGCGAATACACTCCATAGTTTGATCCATATGCTGAGCAAACATTCATTACAAGGTAAGAGAAAAATGGCAGTTCAGAGTGCGCGAGAAGTCCCGCATACATAATCCAACTCATGACTGCATATATTATGCAGCAAACTACAACCAGTATTAATCCCGCATGGACTGTCAAGCAAGGAGTAGGAGAGCATTCACTTTGGACAAGAAAGACAAGGCGATACTCCGCCATTTGTTCATGAATTGCAGAGCTAGCTATCGATCTTTAGCCAAGAAGTTCAATCTTAGTCCAAACACGATTAAGAACCGAATTTCGAAAATGTGTGAGCTAGGTGTAATCAGAAAGTTCCAGATTTGGTATGTTAATCCTGATACTATTCCTTTTTTCGGTCTCATTTACACCGACGGGACTGAGAACAGCGAAGAGTTTCTTTCATGCGTCGGAAAGAGTCGCAAGATTGGCTACGCGTTGACGATAACCACCACAGAAGGTGGTGCCTACTTCATTGAGGGTGGATGTGATAGTCCCAACGACTTCGCAGAACTGAGAGCTATGCTTGGACGGATTGATCATGTTGTGAACGTTGAGTTACATATGACAGTTTTTCACAGACGAGGAACGAAGATCGAATTCTCAAAGCCACAGCTGAGGGTGATACGATGTCTACTGCAAGATGCTCGTATGAGGATAGAGGAGATTTCCAAAAGAACTGGAATGGCGGCAAAGACGGTCCGTAGGATACTTAAGGAACTGGAACAGAGCAAGGCGATTCACTTTTCTTGTAGAGCGAATCTGTCAGCGGGGGGAATGGTGGATTGCTTTTTGCGCATTGAATATGACGACAAAAAGGGTTCGTTTGATGATGTGCACTCTTGGATCAGGGGGGAGTACCAATCCGAGGTTTGGTGGATTTTTGTTTCGCCATCCGATTCAGTTATGTTCGCAAGCCTTGTTCTTGACAATGTGCTTGAATTGGAATCTATATCAAAACGAATCAGAGAGGCCCCATTTGTCAAATCTACTACTCCTTTGGTAGTTATTGCAGACCACGCATTTGAATACCAAGACGAAGACATTCTTCGTAAGATGCTAGATGAGGCAGGTGTATAAAGCTCGATTTAGAAACGCGAATGGTATTCGGAGCAGGGGAATGACTTTGAGAACAACGAATAGTGACGGATGGTCATTCGTGATTCAACTGGAGTTCTATCTGAAGCAGGTGTCTTCACGCCAACTTGGACTGGCCGAGGTTGCTTGCCCCACTACTAGTTCCATTCTTCCGATGAAAACCGTCTAGCAGAACATTCAAAACGTGGTAGGGAGGTCTTTGAGAATCAGACTCATGAGGTGATTCCCTAATGACCAGGAAGG
The DNA here is from genome assembly GCA_048937485.1 of Promethearchaeota archaeon. Lineage (GTDB taxonomy): Archaea > Asgardarchaeota > Thorarchaeia > Thorarchaeales > Thorarchaeaceae > SMTZ1-83. The sequence continues at coordinate 16 of JBHLND010000287.1, read as the reverse complement.
AGCAGTTCGACCGTCT
>JBHLND010000286.1:0-4071 GCA_048937485.1 Promethearchaeota archaeon | reverse complement strand
GCTGCTGGAGAAGCAGTCTTTGTTACAATTCTATGGGCTTCATCGTGGGTCATAATCAAATTCGGTCTTGAGGAGATCCCGCCACTCACATTTTCCGGACTTCGGTATATCATAGCAGCCTTGATTCTTCTTGCCATTGTGCAGGCGAAGGAAGAATATCGCACCTCCATGTGGACTCGAGAAAGGAGGTGGTGGGCGACTATGACTCTCTATGGCGTCATTTTTGTATCAATTACTCAGGGAGCTCAATTTGTTGGTCTTGATAGATTGGACGCAATATCAGTGTCAATTCTGCTTAATTTGACTCCGATTGTAGTCCTATTTCTTGGAGTGTTTTTGCTTAGAGAGGTTCCTACTCGCAGACAGAGTTTCTTCATTGTACTAGTGGTTGTGGGAGCAATGATTTACTTTTACCCACTCGATCTAAACACATCTGAGATGGTGGGGCTTGCAGTAGTCATCATCGGCGTCATTGCCAATGCGTTCTCTTCAGTTCTTGGAAGATCTATTAATAGAAAACGGGAATCTCCCCCAATTGTAATCACTGCGGCAAGTATGACAATAGGTGCTGTCATTCTGGTGGTAACTGGACTGATTGTTGATGGAGTTGTTAGTTTCTCCCTTCTATCGCTATTCTACGTTCTCTGGTTGAGCGTTGTTAACACTGCATTTGCTTTCACGATTTGGAACAGAGCGATGCAAACACTACGTGCGGTGGATAGTACAATCATCAACAGCACTATGTTACCTCAGGTCACTATCCTATCCATTGTGTTTCTGGGGGAGATGCCCGGCCTTTTAGACTGGTTCGGACTGATTCTTTTGGCGGTGTCAGTTGCTGTTGTGCAGGTTTTGCAAGCGAGAAAGGCAGCAGAGGATGAGAGTTCCAAATAATGGTCACCTAGAACCTCTGGATATCCCCAACGCCCTAACGAGCTTGATATAATGTGTCCTGACTGTCTGAATAGACACTTCGAAGGTTTGAGAGACTGCTTCCTGAGTTACTCGGTTATCAGTCAGAATTGAAGCAATGTAAACCGCAGCTGCGGCTTGTCCTCCTGGATTCTGACCAGGAGCAACTTCAAGTTCTTGGGCCTGTTCAAGTATGCGATTTGCTTCTTGCGAAACCCCCTCCGGGAGCTTCATCTCTCTAACGAGCCTTTCCACAAGAGCTGGCACCTTCTCTCGTTCTTTGGTATATGTGGAGTCTTTCATAGTGTATTTGCTAATCTGATTAGTATATAAGATGACGGAAAAAATGGCTTGGGCTAGTAGACCAGGATTCCGGCGTGTAAGCAACATTAATTAGTTCGTTTTAGAACTATTCTATTACGAACTATTTAGTGACTGCTTATGACAGAAGAAGAATTGAGAGAGATGTGTTTGAATACGATGGATACTGCATGGCCAGCGTATTTGACTACAGTCGATGCGGATGGGTTTCCACAGACAAGAGCAATGTTCAATCTTAGAAATAAGGAGAGATTTCCGAAACTTGCCTTGTTGTTCAAGAAGCAGAAGAGTGAATTCACAGTTATCTTCTCGACCAATACCTCATCGACGAAGATTAGTGATATTGCTAGGAATCCTAAAGTTTCAGTCTACTACTGCCTTCCGAGCGAATCGCGAGGCGTGATGTTTGGAGGAGAGATTGAGATTGTTGCTGATACGAACCTGAAGAAGGCGCTGTGGCACGATGGATGGGAATGGTACTATCCCGGAGGGTTTGATGATCCTGACCATTCTGTCATTAGATTAGTACCGAGAATCGCAAAGGGATGGAATCAAAGGATGACCTTCAAGTTGGATTTGGGTGCTGAGTAATGGTGAGGATCAGAGAAACTGGGTTTCTAATTACCAAGATTCACCATCTTTCCGGAAGAATCTTCTCACAGATTTTGAAAGACCACGAGATAGAAATTAGTCCTGGGCAGGGAAGGATATTGTTTGCTTTGTGGAAAGAAGATGGTATACCTATCAATGTCTTGGCCAAACGAACTCAACTTGGAAAATCTACATTAACAGAAATGCTGGATAGACTTGAAGAAACGGGAGCTCTGACTAGAACGCATTCAAAGAAAGACCGTAGAAAAGTAATCATCGAACTGACAGAGAGGACAAGGAACTTGCACCGCAAGTATGAGATGGTTTCTGAGATGATGACAGAGATATACACTGCTGGATTAGACTCGGAAGAGCTTGATCGTCTTGATAATCTGTTGAGGCATGTGTTAGAGAACCTTGTTAACTACGAACGTCAAAGCAGTTGACACCACACTTGGTCCTCATTCATCGCAACTTCAGAGGAGAAAGCAAGTTCTTGATGGCAGCGTCTGTTTCTCTTCGAATTCTATCTAAAATCCGTCTTGTCTGATCCGAGTCAACCGTTTCGAGCTCGTCTTCACATTTCTCCAGGATTCCTCTCAGATGCTTTAGAGGGTGTTTTGCTCGGTCCCCCCAATCCCAGACAGAGCACCATCGGCGACCCAAATCTGGCCCGTATGCATCTTCAGCCTTCTTTCTTGTTTCCGGCGCTACAATAGTTCCCGGATGAAGCCACGGCATGTCAGTTCCATTTGATTCCACTCCAAATATCGCATTCGAATAGAATAGGTACGTAGGAATCTTAATCTTGTCTGCCATTTCCTTGATTCGAACTGCACCTGCCAAACCTCCTGCAATGGAATAGATTACTATAGCTCTTACACCAGAACTGTGTTTCAAAGTCGATTCCACAATTCGTTCAATAGTTCCGCCAGTTGCGATTGTGTCTCCAATTAGAATCAAAGGCTCAGAGGGCATCGCCTCGAAGTTTTCGTATGAGAGCTCTGTCACCCATCCAGTAGGTGTTACATGACGTCTTGCACCAATGAAACACCTGTTAATGGATTCGCCAAAGCTGCGTTCGAAAGCTTCAGCAAGACTGTAGTAGAGCGAGCCTGCTAGTGGGACTACCTCGGTAATTGACTCAAAGGTAGACTGACGCAATTCCGGAGAAATGTGATAGGCCGCACGCAGGAAATCAACGCTGCTTTCGCGAGCAGAGTTCGCCAGGCGAGAACCGACACTCCAAGGTTCCAGCAGAATCTGCAGTGCCTTCGGCGATTCAACTATGTATGTATTAGGAAGAAGGTGTTCACTCTTTACCTGCAGGACTCTGATGCTCCTTGGTGCTCCCATATGAAGCTCAGTTAGTATCGCATCCTCTTGTATTGAAACTTGATCTAGAGCCATTCCTATTCAACACAAATTGCTTGGGTTTCTCTTTGGGGCTCATTGAAAGCTTTGGTCTTATACTATTGCCTTGCATTTGCCAATTTCGATGTGTACAACGAATTGAACGCGCTGTACAATGCGTAGCATAATATCCAATTCCAAGTGGATTACTCTGTGGAAGAATAGCACTGTTGATACAGCGCAATTTCTGATGCAATTCGACTCAGTAGGAAGAGGTTAGTGAACTCGGAAATCGATTGGATACCCATTTCGAATTGTGTTCATTGCAACGGCTCTAGTTTTTGGATTTCATCCGATGCGCACGATTGTGGGCAGGAGGAACAATATTGAGAAATAAACAATGGGTCCTACCAATCATAATACTGGTCCTGTCTACTGGATCTATCTTTATTTCAGGGACGGGCTTAGACGAAGTCACCTTGGCTGAACCAACAACAGAGGTATTCAGGGGCGGAAAGCAGTTCGCGTTTATGTTCTCTTGGGATGATGGGGGCAATGATCTTAATTTCTCATTCCTTGAAGACAGTCTTGATTTTCGACACACAACATTTGGAGTCACTCGAAGACTTCTAGTGAATAGACTTTGGGGGTTGGACCAGCTATTTAGAGGTCATGATATCCAATCACATTCAAGAGAACACTTACATCATGCAATTCTAAATGAATCCTATCGGGAATACCTGATTAGTCAAAGTGTCCTCGATATCAATGAGGCTTATGGTTACATACCAATTCTATTTGCCTATCCATATGGGTCGCAGAATGCGGATTGCCAAAGACAGGTTTTGAAATACTTCAAAGTTGCAAGAGGTATTTATTTTGAAACAAGCTCCA
>JBHLND010000285.1:0-4074 GCA_048937485.1 Promethearchaeota archaeon | reverse complement strand
TCCTGAAGTTGGTACGAATGTCCCTGGTGAGTTCATCGCTCCTATCAGGCCGCGCCCTGGCGACTACGAGCTGGGAGTAGTTGTTAATCCGGAAACGCTTCAAGAAGGTCCAACGGCAGGAATCTCCCATAGTGATCTAGAATCCGGTTTGCTGATTTGCGGTGGGGACCTTGAAGAACGAAGACATGCGTTGGTTCTTCTAACAACGTCATTGCTTGATGCAGGGAAACGGGTGCTCATCGTAAGCAGCAAGCAAACCTCCTTGAAGCTTACGGCTCTTGCAACGAATGCAGTTGGGTTGGAATTGGGTAGGGATTTGATTCTCAACCCTGTTGACGCAGAGGGAATTCCTAGACACGTTTACGTTCCCAAATTGCTGAACGCTCTTGAAGTGATTGCCGGGGCTGATTTACGTGGGGCAGCTGACTTCGAGATTGCACTGAGTCGTGCAGTCGCATTAGGCAACACCACAGTTGCTGATGTTCGAATGCAGGGCTCGGATGAGCCCGGGGAAGCATTTGCGACAAACGTCCAAGGCAGTAGCAATGATCCATCTCCTTCATCATTGGCGGGGATGGAGGCTATACGAAGACTTCACCAAGGTACTGCCGCTCGCGCCTTTTATGGTTCGCAGACGATAGGGATGAGTGACTTGGCCCAGTCCACTCTCTCCATTGTTTCAGTTGATTTGGGAACCTCCCCTTTTCAGAAATTTGCCTTTGATTTGCTTTGTATCAAGCTTGCTGGCCTTTCGAAAGATCCGTCACTAGTGATAATTCTCGAAGATGCAGAAAATCTGCGTATCCGAAATCGAAGGTACATGAAACGAGATGCATGGAGTGAAAGAATGGTTCGTGATCTTAAGGACCGCGGACCACTGGTAGTTTCTTTGGATCATCCTGTTGACATGGCTCCCGGCGCAATAGGCCGTTTGTCCTCATGCATCTCTCTAAGGCTACGCGAAGCTCCTGATATCAAGGTTGCAGTTGAGCTACTTGGAATCAATGTTGTTTCTAGTGGAATGCACAGCAAGGCGCGTCAATCTGCCCGGGAAACTTCGTATTTGAGAGTAATGCCGGATGGAGTAGCATTGCTTGTTCGCACTCCTGGTGAAACCTGTATGCCAATTCGACTTAAACCTCTCTCAGTTAACCTAGCTACACCAACCAGTGAAGAACTTAGACTGCGAGCATCTCAACTAATCCAGAATCAGGATTCTAGCAACTACTCTGGGAGGGACGGTTCCCTGTTAGACCGCGTAGGCGGAGGAAATCAGGATCTGGCTATCATGATTCTGAAGCTTCTCAAACGGTATGAGCCGCTTACCCAAGAGGCGGTTCGGAGATTCATATCTACTAGCGGTTACGAGGGTGATCCTGATGTGGAGGGTGTTCTAGCACGTCTGGAACACTCAAGCATGATTCTCCGGGGGCATGAAGTTCACAGCTCAGTTTCCTACACCAACTACAGATTGACAATGAAGGGAAACATGGCCTTGCGGCAAATGCAGATGACGGATGGCGATGAATGATGAGTACAGCGGTTCAGGTTCCTGACTACATACAAAAGGTCCTCAAAAGAGCAGGAATCACACCGCGTGGTATTCAGAGGACTGCATTAGAGAAAGGACTCTTGGATGGGAAGAGCATAATGGTTTCCAGCCCTACAGGTTCTGGAAAAACGCTGATAGGAGAACTGGCCTTACTACGAGCAGTCACTGATGGAGGGAAAGGACTCTATCTAGTTCCCTTCCGGGCGTTGGCGGTTCAAGTTGCTGAGATATTTAGGGAGCGCTATGAGACCTCGGGAGTCAAAGTTGGTATAAGTACCGGTGATTTTGAAACAGATGGTGAGCAGCTTGCCAAATTCGACATACTTGTTACAACCTACGAACGAGCAGATTCCCTCTTACGACGTGGAGTTGGATGGCTTCCTGATACAAAGACAGTTGTGATTGATGAGATTCAAAGCCTTTCCGAACCCTATCGCGGTGCTAGGTTGGAGAGCTTCATCATTAGAATAAGAAAACTCATTGATGACATTCAAATTATTGCCCTCTCAGCTACCGTAGGAGCGCCTGATGAAGTCGCCGAATGGTTGGGATGTGATCTTGTAGAGTCTGATCAACGGCCAGTTCCGCTAACTTTCAAAGTGGTTCAGACGAAGAATAGAGCTCAAACGATAAAGCAGCTAGTTATGACAACTATCCAGGGCGATGGGCAGGCTATTGTGTTTCACAGAACTCGCAGGGATGCTGAAGCATCTGCGGCAAGATTATCCTCAGAGGTTGGTCGGCAGTTTACATCTGCTGAGAAGGAGGAGCTCGACAGGGAATTGGATAGCATTGAGAATCTCAATGTGAGGATTCCAGCAGACCTCCGAAGCCTGCTTCGGCATGGCACGGCATACCACCATGCAGGTCTTGGCTATAGTGCGCGGATGCTTGTTGAGAGGCTATTTGCCAAAGGCATGGTTCGGGCAATCTCTGCCACAACTACACTGGCTGCAGGAATGGATCTTCCAGCACGGACTGTTGTTCTCAGTACAGCCCGGTCCCCTACTAGCCATCAGTCGCTTCTTTCAGCTAACACCACTCATCAGATGCTTGGACGAGCTGGCAGACCTGGGTATGACTCGAAGGGATTTGGAATTATCCTTGTAGGGAGTACAGGTGAAGCTGAGGAGGTTCAAAGAGCATATTTCGAAACAACAAGAGACCCCGATTCCAATTCTGCAGTGTACATTCCAAAGTATGATCGAGTTCACAGTACTCTTGACAATTCAAGTTCATTGGCTGAACAGCTACTTGTGCTTCTTGATATGCTAGATGAGGCCTCTATAGAAGAGATTGAAGAGGGAATATTTGGCGAGTCATACTTGGTATTCCTTGGCATCCGTGATTCCAGAGCACCAATGAAACTCCTCCATCTTGGTGAAACTACTGCTGAACATACCATGGAGCGGCATTCGTTGGTCGAAACTATACGTCCTGCACGTCAAGGTGTCCTAGGAACGGTTAAGCTTCGCGAAAAGAATGAAACTGTCATTGGAGGTATAGTTTCTGCTTGGGACCAGGGGAGTTTCACAAGCCGATTCTCTGCCAGAGTCACGCCTTCCGGTGCAGTTGAAGGTCCACAATGCTCATGCTCCAATCCCGTAGATTCTCATGGAATTCTCTGTCCTCATTTAGTTGCCTTGGGAATGGAAGCTTCTCGAACCTTGGGCGGACTTGCTGATTATGTAATTCCCATCGCCTTAGGTGAGACAAGTCCTTGTGAAACACTTGTGCGACTTGGCCTAATTGAAGGAGGCGATAGTGGAAGGTTCCGACCAACACATTTGGGTCGTGTCACAAATAGACTCTATCTTAGTATACCGGCTGTGCGCGAGCTACTTGCACTTCTTCCTACCACTCAGGATAGCAGCGGTCTTCTTTGGCTCCTTCGGCACTTGGTGTCAATTGAAGCCAGCACATCACTAGACGAGAAATTCGATCACATGATTGCAGCGTTGGCAACCACGGACATTCCAATGAAGCACCTAGCTATAGAGGCGGGAATTCATGAGGGCGACGTCTATAGCCTCATTGAAACCTCACGTTGGTTGCTTTATTCAATTATTGCCATTTCAGAGATTGGCGGTCTGGAGTTGCCGATGAATCTTGCTGCAAGCTTGCTGGGTAATATCGATACTCGATTGAAGAAATCTCATGGTTCAGGTAGAACTAACGAAAATGAGGAGAGACAGATATGAAAGCAAAGGAATCGACTTCCCCGGAAGAAAGCGATATTGAAGGAATTCAGCGGAAGAGCTCTCCAAGCGGAGACCTACAGGCCTTAAGGCACTATACCTGTGAGTATCCAAATGGGCTCTGTTGTGGAGTTCGCTTGGAGGCAATTCCAGGTACTCGTGGAGTACACGTTGATGTTGTTCATGTTTTGGATCTTCGGGAGGCTGAATTCGGCAATAGCGGATTAGCAATGCGAGCTGCCATACTAGAGGGTGTCAACCGCCCTCTATCAAGAATTCTGGCTGATGTTGGTCTGGGGCATCTCATGGCTGCCAAGACCATCC
>JBHLND010000025.1:0-17117 GCA_048937485.1 Promethearchaeota archaeon | reverse complement strand
TCTCTCATCAAATAACATACAATGTATCAAGGGTGGAGTTCTATGCCAGTGATGGATTCACAACACTCCCAGCGAACTCAGAGCGTATAATAGTGACTGACTGGGATATGACAAGCTGCTGGGGAGAAGGAGGCTGGTGGGATAACTATCTAGGGGCAGATGGCATAACGCTAATGGCAGTTTCAACATATGGCGCTGGCAAGGTGTCAGTGGTTCTGGATGGTAACTTCATGGACTGCACTTCCTATCCACTTGATGAGGACAATGATAATGATGGCGTAATTGACTACTTCGACAGCGATAATGCTGTTCTTCTCGTAAACACAATTCTTTGGCTGGCAGATACTGCACCTGCAAATAATGCGCCACTATTATCAGATCTGACACATACTCCCACGAGTCCAACAGATGGTGACCCGGTGATTGTTAATGTCACGGCCGTTGATGCCGATGGACTGGACAATATCACCTGTCATTACCGTGTAAACTATGGAGCCTGGCAGAATGTTTCTATGACTCCTGTTGGTGGCGACCTCTACTCTGCGGCTATCGGCAATTTCTATGATGCCAACTATCTGGACTACTACATCCGAGCATTCGATGGTTCGGCAGAAGAAATGGAGTCTGTATCTACAGTTGTACACATGAACGGAATCAATTACTTCCCATTAACACCTGGCCTTCAGAATCCAGGAACAACTGATGATGATGGGGTATTTCTCCTCAACTGGACGGCATCTACCGATCCCGACGGATACATCGATCATTATGATATTCAGGTAAGTGATAGCAGCTGGTTCACGAATATTCTGGATGAGGTATCCGCGTTTACGGATGAATATGTCATGACTGTGTTTGACAATGACACTTACCACTTCAGAGTCCGTGCGGTCGATAATGATGGCACAGAGGGCTTTTGGTGCTTCCCGCAATCCATCAATGTCGTTATTGTGCAGGACCTGACCGGACCAGCAATCTCAGAGCCAATGCTCTCACCAATTGCTCCTGTACATGGGGACTCTGTGACAGTGTCCACAAATGTCACTGATCCAAGAGGCGTCAAGAATGTGACCTGCTATTATAGGATAGATACTGGACCTTGGGAGTCTGTGGCAATGACATTAGGAAACGGTGATGAGTACAGCTGCAGCGTTGGGGTTTTACTGGTTGATAATGTGCTCGAATACTACGTCGAGGCATTCGACAACTCTACTAATTTCAATTCAGCAGTAACTTCTATCTACATGTATATCACTCATAATCAGCCCCCAGAAGTTCCGATACTGATTGACCCTGGAACGACAATTGTGACTGATCACTTGGTTTTGAACTGGACAGCTTCCTATGACTTGGAAGGCGCAATCGACCACTATGAAGTACAGATGAGCGCAACTGATGACTTCACTCTCATATTGGCTGAGTGGAATGTGACCTCAACAGACAAGGAACTCACAGGGCTATCTAATGGAGTCTACTATGTCCGTGTGAGAGCTGTCGACGACCATGATGCTGTTAGTGATTGGAGCAACATCGAATCCTTTACGGTACTTATCACAACAACCACTACTACGACAACTACCACAACCACAACTACCACAGCAACTGCTACTTCTACCACCACAACGAGTACAACTACCACATCAGTGTTCGACCCAGCAATTCTGAGTTTAGTGGTCTTAGTACTATCAGGTGGGATCATTGTAATTATCATCATTGTTGCAGCGAGTTATTTGAAACAACGCTCTCGCAGTCGGTATCAGTTCTAGTGGATAGAGAGAGTTCGGGCTGAAGAGAGATAACTTGTCTATCCAATACTCAATTGCTTCAAAGATTGGAAGATTTAATACAAAGTTGATGCATCGGACCCTTCGTCTTCGAAAGAAGGCAAGGTGAATTTAGGTGAAGAGAGGGAGATGTTTAATCTTGGCAGAGCTAACTCTTGTAGCTCTCGTCATGATACTTGCGTTCCTGCCAATGGAAGCTAGTGCCGCAATAGCATGGTCAGATGATTTTGATGATGGGAATCTTGACGGATGGACTTTTGAAACAGCAGAGTTCACTGCAGAAAACGGATACTTGGAATGCGGCTCAAATACAACTCCATACTGGTATAAGGTCTATCATGCTAGTGATGTAGAAACTGGCACTTGGAGTTACGATGTCAAAACAGAATTAAATTTCGATAATGGACCACTAGTAGTCGTTTTTTGGGGTGAGGATATCGCACTAGCAACAAGGTTCTATTCATACCAAATCCAGCTTCACAGATCATTTGACGTGGTTGGAGATCTGGACATGACTTGGCCTGGTGGATGGAACCATATTGATGCAACAGTGGATGAATCATTCAACGTTGACATCTACTTTAATGAAGAACACATCTTTCATTATCAAACTGTTGATCCTCAAATTGATGCCACTCAAGTAGAAGTCTGGATGTGCAATGAAGGAGATGGCCTTGACAATTTCACAGTGAGTGATTCAATAGATGTTGTATGCACCAATGAAGCATGTGAGCTAGATCATGCAGCAACAACAACTACCACTTCTACAACGACCACAACCACTACTACAACCACTACTACAACCACTTCTACAACCACTTCTACAACCACTACTACTACAACCGATACAGCTCCATTTGAGATGGACCCACTCATGCTAGCTGCTGTCGGTGCAGGTGCTGTTGTAATTGTGCTGGTTGCAGTGGTGATGCTCAAGAGAAAATGATAGGAAACGAAAAACTGGTTTTGATGGATTTCTAATGTCGCGAGTTGGAATGGTTGAATGACGGTGTCGATCATTCCAACCAAACCTTTTGTTGTACTAAGGACGATTTGGAAAATCAAAACCTCAAGGTCACTGGCTTTCACGCGAAAAGACAAGAACAGCTACAACAGATGAGAATACAATCGCAAATGATACTGCAATTGCTAGTTGCAAATCGGAATCAGTACTTGTATTAGTAGTTGAAGTTGTGGACCGGGTTTCAGTTGTAGTAGTGGTTGTAATTGACGCGAACAGAAATTCAAGTTCGTAGGTGTGCTGTCCTTTGCTTAGTTCCTCATCAAGGTTGAACACTACTTCTTTCGTGTAGTCGTGATTGAAGTAGACATAGATATCACGATTAATCAAATCATATACACTCGAAAAAGCAGTCCCTGTTGAATGAGCTGCATCTAGAACATCTCTACAAAAAGTGACATTGACATCGCCATCTATTTGTTCTAGTAATGACTGAGCAGCAGCGTATCTCTGCTCGGAGGATTCACTCTGTCCTAGCTCGGGTATTGCAATGTTTCCGTTCGTGATTAGCTGATATGTTTCATTGCTACGAATGTACCAGACGGTTTCATCTGGACCTGCGACGATGACCACAGAATCTCCAGTGGCATCAGCAACCAGAACCTGCCAGCTCCAAGTCTCTGCAATGTTGAAGTATGAGAATTTCTCAATCGTTTCATTGACGGACTCGCATGTTTCAAGAACGTACTCGAAGAAGTTCCTGTTCAAGAACGGCTTCGCTGGGTCAATACTAACAGTAGAAGGTGGAACCCATGTTGAATCGATGAACACTCCTTGGTCGTTCATTCCTGCTCTGATATCCATTGAGTCCTCTGAATGAATGAACGCAGCGTACCCATGTCGACCAACACCACTGGGATAGAACCTGACACTGAAGTTAGTATGGAACCAATCTTCGTTGTTTCCCACAAGAATAGATTCGCCATCTGATACGGAGAATATTGTGCAAGCTGCAGCAGATGAGGGCAGTCCACTTGATAGAACCACTGCAAGCAGTACACCAATCGCGATTCTCCGTGACAAGATACTTCACAGATTTCTGAAGCAATGTTCGATATAAGAAGGTCTGATAACGCATCAGTTTACGCCACCACTGGCTTCGACTGAATCGAGGGCAATTTGCAGTTTGGCGATTGATAGGTTACCGCCAGAGCAAATGAGTCCGACCTTCTTCTCAGTCAATCTTTGGCAAATCCTGTATGCTGCAGCTAGGGGTGCAGCACCGGCTCCCTCAGCCAATGTGTGGGCATGTTGTATCATCCATACGACAGCCTTCATGATTTCCTGTTCACTAACAAGTAGGAAGTCATCCAGATGCTCTCGTAAGATTCGCTGTGGCAATTCAAAAGCAGTCCCTGTTGAGAGTCCCTCAACAGATGTGCGATTTGGTCGTTCGACAAGACGTCCCTGCCTCCATGAATCATGGGCCGCTGGTGATGCCTCAGACTGGACTCCAATGACCTTGATCTCAGAGTTGATAGATTTCGCAGTAATGCAGGCGCCTGCAGCGCCGCTTCCACCTCCCACTGGGACTATGATTATATCAATATCTGGCTGATCTTGAAGCATTTCCAAGGTCTCGGTCCCCACTCCTGCAATTAGCTCCGGTTCATCGCCCGAGTGGATATAGCGATACCCGAGCTCCTCTGCTAATCGCTCACAGTAAATCCTTGATTCGTCAAACGTCGCCCCATGAAAGATGATCTCAGCACCCAGTGCTTTCATGGCTGCAATCTTACTTGGATTGGATTTCTCAGGCACAACTATCGTAGCATTTACGCCGAAGATCTTGGACGCATAGGCAATTGACTGACCGTGATTTCCAGTGGACGCTCCAATAACGCCCCTTTTCTTTTCTTCTTTAGAGAGCTGCGATATCAGGTTAACTCCACCACGGACCTTGAAAGCTCCCACAGGTTGACAGTTCTCATGCTTGATGTACACTTCCGTTCCTACTAACTCATTGATAGCTGGGTATGAGATTAGAGGAGTGGGTTTCAAATACGGGCTGATTCGTTTATGTGCCGCTCTTACATCGTCAAACGTAGGAATTCTCATCTATGAATCGACTCCTGAGTGATTCAGTTATTTTGACAGTCTTCTCTTATGAATTCACACACTGACATAACGCAAGAGTACTCATTGAATATTTCGTATTTGCCAGCTCTGTCGAAATCATGGATTAGACGTCTTGTTTTATGCTATTCCACCAGTCATGCCAATCTGCTAGAATCCGCTCCCTAGTTTCAGCCTTTACTCCTGACACGAAACTAGGCCCTGGATTCCCAAGAGCCTGTCTTATTAGAACTATCTGACCTGCATGTCCCATGAAGTGAAGCGAGACGCGCAGGAATGTTTCGAGCCAATCTTCTTCTGAGCCTCCGGGGAAATCCTTGTAAAACGTAGCTTCCTCCAGATCTGACAGAATGCTGAAGAACGACTCAGACACTCTCAAGTAGCCGCTCATTAGGTCGCTGAAAGAGATGGGAGGCCCTCCTTCAAGAATCTCCGATTTTGTTGTGCCGTATCTGTAGTAGTGGCACACATCTTCAGAGTAGATGCGATCATTCTCTGTCATGAAACTAAGAACCCAGTCAAGATGTACTGCACAATGACCGAATATCCATGCGATATGATTGAGCTCCGGTTGCACCTGTCTGTAGATATTGTCTGCCAGTAGACCCTTCATAGAGTTCAGAAGGTTGCACTCACTAGTTGCCAAGTGATTAATGGTTGTGCTTTTTACATTCTTCAATTTCCTCTCACATTTTTGGCTATGGCAATCACTATTATTTAAGATGGGCATACTAAGCAATGGTTGCCATTTTGACCAACATTCAGGTAGATCGGTTTGACCCTCAGGTAGTTCGTGAGGGAATTCTTCAGCAGAAGGATGGGCACAAAGTACGATGTTTCACTTGCAACCATAGATGCCTGATTCATGAAGAGGAAGCAGGAGTGTGTGGCACTAGAGTAAACATTCGTGGCTCTGTGAAGACGCTGGTCTATGGAAATGTGTCTTCTATCAGCAATAATCCTGTCGAGAAGAAGCCTTTCTTTCACTTCGCTCCTGGGACAATGGCTCTGACCGTCGGGAGTTGGGGGTGCAATGCATCCTGTCCTTTCTGTCAGAACTTCGATATTTCCAAACGTAAACCTACCCCCGAACTCACCCGATATATGAGTCCTGAGGATTTCGTTGCTATTACTAAGAAAAGAGGGAGCAAAGGAACGTCGATATCGCTCAGTGAGGCTGCTACTTTAATGCTTGAGTGGAACCTTGATGTGTTTAGGTTAGCTAAAGAGCAAGGTCTGTACAATACAATTGTGACAAATGGCTACATGACGTCAGAAACGCTTGACCTTATGATCGATGCAGGTCTAGACGCCGCCAACGTTGACGTCAAGGGCTGTGAACCGCTCGTAAGTAGGATGTGTGGAATCAGACTACAGCCAGTTCTGGATAATGTGATATACATGAAAGAGCGGGGAGTTCATGTCGAGCTCACGACACTTGTTGTCCCCGGACTGAGTGATGATATGAGATGTCTCGAAACACTGGCGTCATGGATACTTGAGAACATGGGACCCAAGACACCTTGGCATCTGAATAGATACCATCCGGCTTTTGAGTATAATGACCCCTCCACATCGTTAGAAGTGTTGACACATGCCCGTGAGATGGCGGAGGATACTGGACTGGAGTTTGTCTATATTGGAAATGTTGGAAGGAGGGGTTTTGAAGATACAATTTGCCCAGGCTGTGGTACATTATCCTACGAAAGACTAGGATTCTCTTCCAGAAATGTATCCACTAGTGCTGATGGAAAATGCACCAAATGCGGATATGACCTTGGTATCAAGTTTCAGTCAACGGGGTAGTCACCAATCCCTACTTTGCCTGCACATCGAGGAGTTCGGGACGACGAGAAGGAGGTCCATCAAATCAACCAAAGCTGAGCCGTTACAGATGGTGTAATCTCCTCATCGGGGAATTGCAGTTTACGCTTTGCTGCTGGCGAAGTACTTGTGGTCTTGTGACGAAACGAGAGGATGAATCCGTATACTGAAAGCACAATGAGTGGGATGTGGAGAACTCCATTCCAGAACAGGAGCTCCGGAAACATGAAGAAGTTGACAAGGATATTGTAAAAACTGATTACAATCCCAATTGTGCTGGTGACCCTGAGCGTTGCCACGTTGATACTGGGAAAGAAGATGATGAGTATGGACAGGAAGATAGGGGTCATTAAGCAGAATGCCAAGCCAGCCATACTGGTGACAAGCAAAAGCGGATTAAAGTCCATAGCCATGGTATCTAGATCGATTGGATACCAGAAAGCGAGGAAAGCAAATGGAATTACCCATACTCTTGAAAGACTAAGGTGAGGAGTAGTAAAATCATTTCTCTGAGCTTTTGCCTCCCAAAACCAAATCATCGCAACCAAAAGGAACATCACCAAATTCAAGGTGAGCACAGCAAATCCGAATTCCTCGGTGAAAGCAATACTCTGAAGAAAGGCGAAGAGTGTGTAACTAATTCCAGCATATATGCTAAATGCCTTTGATGCCTTATTCCTTAGAGCAACCAAAGAGAGAATCATAAGAATTGCCAGTATCTTGAATAGAGGAAACAGCATGATAAGGTCATAGACTATTGCTTCTGAGAGTACTGCTCCTACAACCCATCCGGCCTGCTCAGGACTGACGGGCTCCGCGGTGAATGGAGGAATGAATTGCAGTAACAGCAAGAAAAGAAAGAACCACCATTTCCGCGAAATTGACTCAACTCTTTGCTGAAGGTTATCAGTATCGTACCGAACCAAATTGCATCACCGAAGACGGAAGTTTACATTGTGTAATATCCTACTAATCTTCAATATAATATACCTAACAGCGCATCTTGTTGCCCAGATAGAAGAAAGACAACTAGATTCTTGGTTATTTTATTGCATCAAATATTGGAATGTCTAATACAAAGTTGACCTATTGTATTCGGCGCCCTGAAAATGGGTGCGAGGTGAATTTGCGTGAAGAGAGGAGTCGCTTGGTTGAATTATCTCAGTTTTTAACAGAATACCCCCCAAGACACACCATACAGGAACTCCTTATCGTCTAATGGGAGAAAACCCCACCACTGAACTTTCATGCCCTTGTTTCTCGCTCTCTTTTCCAGAAACTCCGGCGTAATCTCTCTGATGTAATCAAGCTTCTCTTGCAGCATCCCCTCTCCTTTTGCTGGGAACCCCGCGTCAGCAATGCAGCCATCACACCATCCTTCAAGCCAGAGGACTCGGTTCTTGCCTCTAATTTCGGCCATTATTTCACTAGGTTTTGGAATATCTGGAACCAGATTTGCAACCAAGACGAGTATATCATTGATTGATGGAGAATCACGTGAATTCATAGAAATCCCTGTTGTATATATTGGACGGCCGATATTTAATTGATGGTTAGCGCAGCTTTGCTCTTCTGCTAATATTCCAAATGTAGCTTGGCAATGATTCCCTCCCCAACATATCAGTGCAAGAACACATGAAGCAACTGCACACCTTGGTTCCCAGGATTCAGTTATACTATTCAGACAACTCTAATATACACACTGAAGAAAACTTTACAGTATCAAATGACAGCCACAGATTGCCAGCAAGACTTGGCAGATCGTGTGATATCAAAAAGATGTGACTGATTTGACCGAACCGAATGAGGATTCACAATATAGCGAGGAGCAATATCGGGTCTTGGTTGAGAACTCGCCTCTTGGAATAGCGGTGCACCGTGCAGATAAGCTGGTTTTCGCAAACAAATCAGCACTGGCCATTTTTGGCATGGATTCTGCGGAGGATTATTTGGGAAGATCAGTCATAGATTTCGTGCATCCGGATTTCCGAGAGATTGTGGCTGATAGGATAATGGCCATGCATGAGGACAAAGGATCGGTAAAGGCCGTTGAGGAGAAATGGGTCCGACCAGACGGGAAGGTCATCGACGTAGAAGTCACAGGGTCATTGATTTCCTACCAAGGAGAGCCGGCAATTCAGGTCGTCTTCTTTGACATTACTGAAAGGAATAAAGCGAAAGAAGCGCTCAGAGTTAGTGAAGAGAAGTACCGTTTGCTGGCGGAGAATATCAAAGACATCATTTGGAAAGTTGATCTTGACATGAATTTCGCCTACGTGAGCGCCTCTGTTGAAAAGGTTCTGGGCTATAAGCCCGAAGAAATCGTGTCGAAGCACATTAGTCAGATTATGCCTCCAGAGTCCATTGAAGCTATCATGGCTGCCCTCAGGGACTCAATTCGATTGGAGGAATCTGTGGGAAAAGACGGATATGAGGCCCCACCAATAGAGATTGGAATCTTTCAGAAGAATGGCACTTTACGCACTTTTGAAATCTCAAGATCATTTCTGCGGGACGAGGAAGATACACCAATCGGCGTGCTTGGTATGGCCCGAGATATTACAGACAGAAAGGAAGCTGAAGAAGCTCTTGAGAGAGCCGTGGCAAGAGCCGAGTTTTACATCGATATTATGGCACATGACCTGGCTAATATGCAGCAAGGAATTACAGCCAGCTTGGAGCTTCTTCTTGCAGAGAACACTTTGACCGACTCCATCGGAGCATTGGCTCAGACTGCTCTGACACAGACGAGAAGGGCGACAGCACTCATTGGAAATGTCAAGAAGCTTGCCACAACCTCAAAGCAGGAAATAGCGCTCTTCGAAACTGACCCGTATGAAGTTCTCACAAAGGCCATTGAGATGACAAGAGACTCTTTCCCAGAGAAAGAACTGATTGTTACGACCGACATGGGCTCCGGCAAGTATGAGGTTCTTGCTGATGAGTTCCTTTTGGATGTGTTCTTCAATATTCTTCACAACTCTGTGAAAGCAGATGCAAATGCGCAGATCGAGATCGATGTTCAAGCGAAACTAATAGATGACTCATCACTTCTTGAGTTGAGGTTTGAGGACCGAGGACCTGGAATAAGTGATCTACTCAAGAGCTCAGTATTCTCAAGGATTGAAGACAGAGAGAGGAGGGGTTCGGGACTCGGGCTCACTCTCGTGGGCCAGATTATTGACAGGTATGGCGGGAAAGTCTGGATTGAAGATAGAGTTGAGGGAAACCAGTCGCATGGTACCTGTGTGGTCCTGCAACTCCCTAAATCATGAGGAGCTAAGGAAGGAAAAGGGTTGGTGAGCAAGCCACCAAAACACTGATGTGGGGGACAAACAGACATAGGCTGATTGCGTGGAGTCGAGGTCTTAGAAGGTGAAACCACTTGGAACCATAACCATGTGTTTTCCACACGTTGACGATGAAACACGAGACATACTTCAGTCTGTGATGGATGAGGCAGAGAGCTTCGCTGACTTCACAGAAAGGCTATGCAACTTAGTGCTTTCAAAACCTACGCCTATGTTGACTCAATATCTTGCGTACTTCTTTCCTTTTCACATCAGTGATTACAATCTGACAGATAGGTTGGTCGCGGCTGGAAAAGCACCGGATTTGGTCGAACCTCTGATCCTCATCTGCAAATATCGGAGGGGAGAGGTTGTCGAATGGGATGAGATGATACAGTCACTCAGCAAGGCTTTCAATGCTGCTCCCAACGACTGGATCGCCACCCATCTCTATATGGAATGGCGATTCTACGCGGAGCTCAATTTTCCTGAAAGTGACACCGATGTAGGACTTGTCCAAAGAATAGCAAAGAGGATAGATGAGGACAATGAGTTCAAGTTCTTCAAATCGTACCTACTTCGCTTTGAAGCAATCAAGCTGATGTTCAACCTGAATAATAGAGAGCAAATCGAGCATATGGAACGAGCTCTTATTATTGCAGAGGAATTCGATGAACAAGTTGCAGTTGCTGACTTGCTGTGCGCTCTAGCCGGGATCATCAAATTCACAGATGAGAAACGTGGATTGGATCTCTTTAAGGCCTCGACTAAGTTGAGTGAATGCTTGGGATATAGATACAAGATGGGTAAGAATCGTGCAGGAGTGGGTTTTCTCATGGGACAACGTGGGGAACTGGATAGCACAATGGAATACAATCTTGACTACCTTGAAATTAGGAAGTCACTTGGTCTTTCAGACATCACATTGAATGGCCTTATCGCTTTTTTTTACAATGACATGGGCGATGGAGAGAATGCCCTGAAACATGCTGAAGCAGCACTGAGGGCTAGCAAGAGGCTTAGAAGATTGACTCCATTCAAGCTGGCAATGAAAGCTTGGGCTCTCATCAATCTGGGCAAGTATGATGAGGCGAGGGCTAATCTAGACGCCTCTCAGGAGCTCGCAACAAAATCAGGTTCCGTTTGGTATTGGTTCATGTGGAATCAGTTAGTAGAAGGACTTCTCTACAAAGCGGAGGGAAGATTCGACATTGCCATCACAACTCTCACAGATGTGCTACAATTTCCAGGAGAGGACCCGATCCCCCATTTCGAAGCCATATGTCTTCTCCATCTCACCCATATTGAAATCGAGAGGGAATCACTAGCTAGTGCGGCTGACTCCTCAGGACCTTGGATGCAGAAGTTTGAGGAATTTGTAGAAACTAGGGATGCCCCTGGTTTCGCGGCACGTTTGCTGATCCTCAAGGCCAAACTGAAACAGAAGCAGGGCCAGTTTGATGAAGCTAAAGAAATTCTCAAAGAGGTTGAGAAGATAGCTGAATCACCTAGCATGAGGTATCTCAACAACACCATGGCTGCTACATTCCCAGATACTATTCATAGACATCAGAAACAGGATTCAACCTTCTCCTCCTAGCACATCTTGAGCAATGTCCATAGCAGTCTCATGCACGTCGTCGAGTCTCTTGAGTTGTTCCTTTAGTAATTCAAACTTGTCTAATTGCGATATTAGCATCTTTTCGACAATTGAAGCAACGGCTCCAGATCGGCTTTGGAAGATATTGAGCTTCACAAGAATATCTAGAAGCTCTACCAGTCTGCTGTCCATTCGGGTCATAACTGAAATATCTCGTTTCGTTTTCGAAACCCCGGTGGAAAGCTTTTCCAGCATCTCCTTTCTGAGTGTGAGCGCTGAATCCTTTTGCTTCTTCTCAGGTGCCAACCAGACCTTCCTCCATCTGAATTGGTCATCCCCATTTGTAAGTCCCGAATCTTGTTCCGTAATCTTGTAACTAGGTAACATTTATTACATAGTTCTCTTATTACTCTTCCGGGTTTACGAAAGCCCAGAAAGGTGATTTCGTGTGAAGAAAGGAACAGTTGTTATCTTAGCGGAGCTGACGTTTGTGGCTCTGATTCTAGCAATGGCCGTATTTCCAATCCAGAGCTGTGCAGCGACGGTCTGGTCGGACAACTTTGATGATCTCAATTATGACGGATGGACTGTAGCTAGCGGGGGTTTCACTGCTGACAATGCATACTTGGAAGCTACAACAGACACAACACCGCCCACCGGATGGAACCGTATAGATCGTCCAAGTACTGTGAACTCTGGAACATGGAGTTATGATTTCTACTTGGTGAGTGGTATCTTGATTTTCGATTTCTACGTTCATTCAGGCTTTACAATTCATCTTGGAGTTCAGGTGGAATATAACCAAATCATACTTGTGAATGGATTCGATGAACTGGCATACTATGATGGAGATTTTGACGGAGCATGGTATCATATCGACGTGACAATGGATGAGTCTTTCCTGATTGATGTGTTTCTGAATGATACACATATCTTCCATCGCCAGACATTGGGTTCGGAGGATGATTGCGATTATGTTGATTTCTATGCGAGTCGGATTGGCAATGCAATCGACAACGTTGTAGTGAGCGACACAATAGATGTTGTCTGCACCAATGAGACCTGTGAGGTATGTCCAACTACTACAACAACCACTACTACCACTACAACCACTACTACAACCACCACAGCAACTGCCACAACCACTACTACAACCACGACCACTGATACACCACCACCTATCCCAATGGAGCTTCTTTTGATTGGTGGAGGAGTGGCAGTGGTTGCCATTGTGTTGGTAGTCTACTTCCTGAAACGATAGGGAGCGAATGTGCTGGGTCGCCATAATTGCGGCCTCAGCCATTCTTATCTCATTTTTTGAAGTCATGCATGAGAACCAGTCAGCGGTTGATTCAATCAGAGTTTGCAGGATTCTTAGACATAAGGCGTGAATGAAGCACGCCAGCCAAATACCAAAACACTGACGTGGGGGGGGGGAACAGACATAGGCCAATTTCACGGAGTTGAGGTCACAGAAGGTGAAACCACTTGGCACAATAACCATGTGTTTTCCACACGTCGATGATGAAACAAGAAACATACCTCAGTCAGTGATGGGCGGTGCCGAGAATTTTGCTGACTTCGCGAAGAGATTATACACCTTAGTACATCTAACCGATATGGAGATTGAAAGAGTTATCTTGGCCAGTGCAGCAGATTCATCGGGACCTTGGATGCAAGAGTTTGAGGAATATGTTGAAGCAAGAGAAGCTCCTGGATTTGCGGGGCGCTTACTGATTCTCAAGGCCAAACTGCAACAGAAGCAAGGCCAGTATGATGAAGTAAGTGCGCTTCTCAAAAAGGTTCAGAAGATAGCTGAAACTCCCAGCATGAAGTATCTCAATAACTTGGTCGCAGCCACATTCTCAGGTGCGGTTCGGAGATATCTCAAGTAGCACTCAACCGCCCCCTCTTAACACCTCTTGAGCAATATCCATGGCAGTTTCATGCACATCGTCAAGTTTCTTGAGTTGCGCCTTAAGCAACTCGAATTTGTCTAATTGTGAGAAGAGGGTTTTCTCAACTATTGATGCAACAGCCTCGGATCGGCTTTGGAAGATGTTGAGCTTCACAAGGATATCCAGAAGCTCGACCAGCTTGCTATCCATTCGGGTCATGACTGGAATATCACGCTTTGCTTCCGTGACCCCGGTGGACAGTTTGTCCAGCATTTCCTCTCTGAGAGTAGGCGCCGATTTCTTTTCCGTCTTCTTATGTGCCAACCAGACCTTCCTCCATCTGAATTGGTCAATCCATTTCCTAGGTCTTAAACCTTACTCTGTAACAAAGTAACGATGTAATTATTATTACAGTGTTCACTTATTACTCTTCCGTGTTTACGAAGATCCTGAAAGGTGATTTCGTGTGAAGAAAGGAACATTAGTTATCTTAGAGGAGCTTGCGCTTGTTACTCTGGTCTTGGCAATGGTCGCAAGTCCAATCCAGACTAGTGCAACAGTCGTCTGGTCCGATGACTTCGAGGATGGTAATTTCGATGGCTGGACGATACACGGTTATGTGAGCCAATTTGCAGTAATGGATTACCGCAGTTATGTATTGCTCAATGAGTGAAGAGTTCCGTCTAAATCATAGGCAGATATGGCAGAAGGAGTATACATCAGTGTGTGAAGGGAGTTTTGGACCTAGAGGCGATTCTACTTTCTAATTCTCACAACTCTGCCCCTACTTGACTCCAGCAATACCTTCGTGGACACCTTCAACAACGATGTGGTTGAACCTCCACTTGAGTAAACAACTTCTTTTTCCATGACTTTTGGGTCAATTAGAACTTGGGCGTCAAAACCAAAGGAAGGTACACCCCCAACAGGATAGCCTGAATAATCGAGGATCTCATCAGGCGTAGCAGTACGTGCCGACTCCACTCCCATTATCTTCGCTACTCTGGATGTACTTACACGGTGAGCTCCTTTCACAATTGCCACGATGAAGTGCCCCTTAGAATCCACTAGACATATGTTCTTGATGATCTCATCAACGTCTGCACCGACTGCATCGGCAGCATCCTGCACTGTGTGACAGGACTTACCTAGACTCAGCAATTCAGCCCTAATGTTGTTCTCACTCATGTACTGCTTGAGTTTCTCCTCATACTCACTCATAGCTGACAGTATTTGCTTGCTGACCATTTATTGTTTGTTCAATACTCAAATTATCGAATGATTGATTAAGAACTTGACCTCATGAGTGTGTTCAGGTGAGCGTAATGAAGTTCATTGGATTCTTCGAGCTCATAGATGCAGAGAAAGCAATTGAGAAGTTTGAGAAGATCCAGAAGATGAAGAAAGAAGACTATGAGAAAGCTGGAATTGAACCAGTGAAGGTTCTGTCTCCACCCTATGCGTTTCCGGACGGAAACAGTGGATTCCAGTTGTTTGAGGCTGATACATTGGAGCCATTGCTGGCTCTTTCCTCAATCTACTTTGAGAGCATGACCTTTGATTTCAGACCCTTTGAGGAAGCTAGCAAGGCAATCGAGATTCAGCTAAAAGCCAATAGAGCAATCAAATAGTCACCATCTTCTATTCAGCAAACTTGGCAATGCCATTTGAGAGTACCGGATGGTTTTCCGGGTTCTTTGTTTGAAAGCTAGCAACTCGGAGTTGACCTTCTTGGTCCTCCATATCGTAGACTTCTGTTGTCAGAGCCTGCCCCATCAAGACAGGCTTTGAAAATCGGACTTTCATATATCGAAGCCTAGTGGGGTCGCCATCTAGCAGTTCATCAACAAGAGTCTGAGAAGCAAAAGCCATGGTGCAAAGACCGTGTAGGATGGCACTAGGAAGTCCAACAGCCCTGGCAATCTCATCGCTAATATGAATCGGATTCTGATCGCCGGAGGCTTCAGCATATCTCTTGCCCTGATCTTCAGTGACGGTTATCGTCTTCTGCGCGATTATCTTTCCCCGGTCTGGCAATTCAGTATCTGCCGCCCGTTCTCTCTTTTCGCTTCGTTTCTTCCCTCTCATGAGCAAACGATATAGCATCTCAACAAGGGTAGTTTCTTCACGCATAATATGGATATGCAGATCCAGCAATTCATTTACTCCACGCGTTTCGATGTTGACAATTTTGGCCTTTGCGATTATTTGATCACCCGGATGAATTCTCTCTTTCCACCACATCTCCTGCTCTGCATGAACAACACGCAGAATGTCGAGATTCATTGCTTCACCGTCATCAACCATCTGAGCTAGAAGGTCGGGTAAGAAAGTAACAGGATAGAGAGGTGATGCAAACACCCCCTCTGCGGATTCTGCATCATAATAGAGGGGATTCGTTTCATTAGTGGCCCGGGCATACTTCATCATGGCTTCTTTCATGGCAGTCTGAGGAGGGCTATGATACTCCTTTCCAATGTAACTCCGGTCCAGCGCTTGCCCTTCGGAATCCATTACTTATCACTTTTAATATGCGTGTGAGTTAGCGTAGTTCCTCCTTCCTAATCAGTCTATAGGACAATTCATTGCCACTCCCCAGAGAGCAACAGACTATTAGGCGGGACTGTGTCGCAAATCTGCCGAGGATGAACTCTAGTGAAGCTGAAAGGTATGGACAAGCTCTATGAGAAGCTACCTGCATATCCAGGTAGACGTTTTGCGATTATCCCACTCAAGGCAATTCTTGCTGGTGTGCTTGCATACCTATTCTTGATTTTTCTTGATGTTTTGCCCCGTCTTTTCAGCTCCATAGAGATACTTGAGATGATTGAACCATTCCTTCCTTTCTTGGGGAGCATCCTAGTTGCAGCAATTGCTATGACATTGATTGGACAAGTCTGGAGTGCCAGAGAGAGAATGAAGGGAGAACATGGAGATCTTGCATATCAGAAGATGTTTCCAAGAGGACTAATAGGAGTGGCACTCATTCCACCAATTATATTCCATCAATTCACATCCATTAGGTCTCTGCCCCCCGTTGAGCCTGTGAACCCACTTACAATCCAGTGGTCGCAGTCTCTTCTTCCTTACTTGGGTGTGCCTTCGGATGCTGAAGTGCTAGTACGGATATCGATTTCTTGCGTGATTTTCCTACTGGGTATGTTGACAATGAGAAGTGCAATCCTTACATTTGGAATGGACTATATGGCCGTTGTTTATCTCTACTTCCCAGAAGAGTCTGAGATTCAGGAACATGAAATCTATTCTGTGGTTCGCCACCCGGCATATTTCGGCGGCCTCTTGATGGGCTTTGGAGGACTCATTTTCAGACTCTCTGTATACTCCATCCTGATGTTTCTAATTGTTTATGGGGTTTTCCGGCTGCAAGCACGTCGTGAGGAGAAGGAGCTCGAAGAACGATTCGGAGATTCATATCGAGAATATATGAAAAGGGTTCCAAGACTCTGTCCCAGTCCAAGAAACCTTAAGCAATGGTTCAGATTCTTGAAACCATAGGAAATAGAAAACCTCCGGAGATTGTCGAATGAAAATAGAGAATCATAGGAGTTCAGTGGAAGACGAGGGAGCGAGCAATCCATTCTTCTCAAAGAGGGAGAGAGAATT
>JBHLND010000284.1:0-4081 GCA_048937485.1 Promethearchaeota archaeon | reverse complement strand
CTATGCATCTGGAAAGCTCCGTAACGCCTTTTGAAGTAACATTTCTCATAAGGCATGAAAACTCGTTTCGAGAGTATGTTAGTAGCTGCTCCTTGCAAACCAGCTTTGGAAGTGTATATGTCAGCGCAGTTAATGCAATCACTCTTGCGGCAAATGACATTTGGACTGGGTCGATCTTGTCAATTGTGTCTGCTGATGTATGGTAGAATCTATCGGGATGCTGGCCGAGCATTACAGCTGGGATTCCAATGGTCGCATCCGTGAACATAAAGTGGTCGCTGCCTGGTGCATAGACTTCGTATCCTATTGGTAGCGGACTCATTGTGCCGCCCTGTTCTCTGGACCGTTTTCTCTTGGACTCGGTTTCCATCCAGTATTGCACAACATTGTTGAGGGTGGTTGGAAGTGAATAAGGTGTTCTATACAGAGTAAATACGGAACCTGCTTTGGCTGGATCTGCTCCTACCATATCCGCATTCACAACAGCCATGCATCTGCCCAAGAGGCGGGGTTCATTATGTATGAAGGGAAGAGTGCCAGACCATTCAGGCATCCAAATGAATCTGACTGAGTACTCAAGTGGTGGAATCGCTCCCTCCTCCAGTAGTGCTGAGACTGCCCTAATAGTTTCGACAAGTGCCCCACTGCCAGAGGCGTTATCATTTGCGCCAGGATGTGGGTGGCAAATATGCCCCAGGAGCCAGATTTCTTTACTTGTATCCTTTCCCTCCAGTAAGGCTGTTAGTACCTCTACCTTCCCCTTTCCAAGTTTCGCATCTACCTTGGCTTTAACCTTCACTGACTTACCCTCTTCTAGCCATAGCTTGATTTTCAGGCCATCTGCCTGAGTCAGTGAGAATCCAAAACACGTATCTTTGTCTTCTCCAGGACCTGGCCAAAAGGCATCGTATCTGCGAATGCTGGCTATCTCATCATTTCCTGCAGGAGGAATGAATGTCAGCACACCAGCCACTCCTCCTTTGAGGACAAGCGGCTTGTGAACATCTCTGGCACGACTCTCAGTAAGTACAATCTTGCCTCTGATGTCCTTCCCTTTCCAGTCTGACTCTTCCAATCCTTTTCCTACGAAAATAACCTCTGATTCCATCTCGCCAGAACGAGAATGCGCGATGAGACTAATTGGTTCAGCGGAAAAGTCTGCCAGTACTTTCTTTTCCGGTTCAAGGAGTTCCAAGACGCCCGAAACGGGAAACCACCCATAGGGCGCTTCCCACGATTCTATTGTTGATGTTCCGTCAGCAGGGTATTCG
This sequence comes from Promethearchaeota archaeon, assembly GCA_048937485.1. Taxonomy (GTDB): domain Archaea; phylum Asgardarchaeota; class Thorarchaeia; order Thorarchaeales; family Thorarchaeaceae; genus SMTZ1-83. The sequence continues at coordinate 2,810 of JBHLND010000284.1, read as the reverse complement.
AATACCTCTACTTTCGCGTTCGAAATTCCCTCGATGATGTGCTTGACATGATGAATTGCTTCATGAATTCCTGAACTCCCCTGAATCCTATGGAATCTTGAGATTTCGCCAACATAGTCCTTCGCACTGATTCCTGAAACCCTTTTGGATACGCTTTCAACAATATCTTCTGGCAGCATATTGTCTTTCACCCTCTCCGCCTGCGCAATGGTGACATAAGTAGTCTGCTACTCTGGTATTAGGATGATTCCCATTGGAAAAAGCAAATTATGGCTCAGAGAGTTGCATCCCTGAGCCTATATTTCTTGGATTAGCCCTCGCGATGCCCAAGTTGAGCATTTAGCATAAAGAGAGCCTGTGTCGAGTCACCAATCTTCTTTAGCAGGTCAACGACCTTCAGTGTCTGTTCTTCTTCCTCAACTTGCTCATCATAGAACCAGTTCAGGAATACCATGGCAGCTCTATCACTCTCTTTCTCAGCTATCTCGCCGATCTTGTTTATTCTCTTTGTTACTTCTAGCTCGTGGTTGTAGGCATCTGTCCAAGCCTCAAGAGGGGAGGCCCATTCAGTCTTTGGGCCTGCAATTGGCGCAAGCATGACTCTTCCACCACGTTCTGCGATATGCTTCCAGAACCTCTCAGCATGCGCATATTCCTCTTTGGCTTGGATGCGCATCCAATGTGCCATTCCATCAAGAAGGATTTCCTCGAAGTACGCAGCCATTGAGAGGTAGATATAGCCGCTGTAAAGTTCAAAATTCAGTTGGTCATTCATAGCATCTTGAAGTTCTTTGCTGATCTCCATAATGATCTCCTCAACACGACACGCATGTCGTATTCTTCACGATAGTTAGGTTCTTCGGCTTTCATTGATATAACTTTCGTTATGACTCGATTTCTCCAATCGACGCGCCAGCATTTGTCCAACGAAGGTTTTTCTATGGGGCAACAATATTCTCATCTTCAGTATTAGAGTAGGTGCTATGCCCATGGCCAATATAACACCACTTACACTTCTGTTCGAATTTCTTTCGCCACTTATTGTGACTCTCTTCTATCTAGTCTTCTTTAGAAAGAGGAAAAACAGATTCATCGAAGCGTTCATCATCCTGATGTACGTGAAGATGGTCACATCTTTCCTGTACTATATTTGGTACTTGCCGCAGTTCGTACCAGGAACTTTCGATGCGGGAATTGATGGTACGGGACTTTCTTGGCTTCTCGTAACCGATCTCTTCTTCCAATTCACATACACTCTCCAAGAGTATCTGACATGGATTATGGTGTCATTCTTTGCAGTGCTTTTTGGCATGCTGGTTCTTGCAGTGAAGCTGACTCTCCAAGATCCATTGAAGATGCGTTTTAGCAATGTGATCCGAAGAATAACTCGAAGGGAGCCCGAGAGCGATGGATTTTCAGGTTTACGAGACCGCGTGAATAACCTGCGATTTGAGGGTGTGGAGCCACAGCCGTTGGATCCTGAAGTGCAATCGCGTGCTTGGCGGGAGGCATGGAGAGACTACCTGATCATTGGTTTAGCTACTTTACTTCCATCAATTGGGGCATATCTTGGTTCAGTTGAGGATTACATCAGGTACATCTCGGGCGACCTAGCAGCCGCTCCAAATACCTACGTCTTGGGTGTTCTCATATTCCTTACCTGGATCTATCGTTTTGGATATCCTGCCTCGAATCGAATTGCGAAAGGTGCAGGCACTAAACTTGGTGATCGTGACATAGGCAGTGAAATGATGCGTGGAGTTCTTGGCTGGTTCTTCAGACTCAATATCCTGCTTTCAATATACTTCATCATAACGAACTTTATGGCAGCACTTGGTTCAGGACAACCAGAAGCTCTTCTACTTCTCAGCCAATACTACATTGACGGTCTCGTTCAAGCATCGCCGCCCATTCTCTTTGCGATTATCCTTCTTCCGCTGACTGAGGACTTTGCAGTCATTCTATACAAGAAGACGTTCGATGCAATCACTAGGACAAAAGAGATGATAACCCGGTTCAATGTTCGGAGTGCGCTTACGAATCTAGGAGCAGCTGTCGGTACTGGTGGCCTTGTCGCAGGTGCTTTTGTTGGGGCAGTGATGGCCGTTACTCTGCATTTCGCACATAGTCAGATGGGAGGAGCTTTCCTCATTTATCCAGGTTCAGTAGCTACAACGGCGTCCACTGCTCTTGACTTTCCATCCAACAATCTCGCCCTAATGCCACCAACAATATGGATCCTTATGATGCTAGCTATTCCGCTAGCTTCCATGCTATTAATCGGAGTACTTGGGCATGTAGTAAGAACAAAAATCAGAGGTGGCCTTGAAGGGTTTGCACTGTTTGCTGGAATTACTGTTTCAGTTGCTACTTGGCAGATTCTTCCTGGAATGGACTTTGTTTTAGGATTTGCACCCACTCCAGCGAATCTGGCCGGATCCTTGTTCTATCGAATTCGTCCGGTCTTTGAGATTCCATCTGCAGAACTCATCTTGTATCGGCTGGCGTATCAATTCATAGTTAATCTTCCAATCTACGTATTTAGCGCTCTGTTCATCCTGTACTTCTTCGAGTACAGGCGTAAGTGGCGGGCGCAGACCGGAGAGGAATCTGGCCCGCTTCTGAATATTCATGCATCCGACATTTATCAGGCGGCTGGCATGTTTGTCGGGGGTCTTGTTGTTGCTGTAATCGGAGTGCTGTTTCTGTCCTTCATGATAGACCCGGCCATTCTTGCTCCAACAATTGGAGGTCTCTTTGCTGAGATTGCTAACCCGAATGGTTTGGAGCTCGTTCTACAGCATTTCGTG
>JBHLND010000283.1:0-4097 GCA_048937485.1 Promethearchaeota archaeon | reverse complement strand
GTGAGAACTAGATCTGGCTTCATCCTATCACCCCTGAAATCCAATAGTTCCCCGTACATTTAGGTTATGCTTTGATCTGAATTGCCACATTGTTAATATGGAGGTGGCTGCGAAGATAATCAAAGCCCTATAGGGGTATAGAACCAGCATGGAGTATCTGATTCTTTCTTGGGACGAAGTATACAACCTTACTCTCCAGCTTTCAGAGCGAATTGTGGATAGTGGCTATGAGCTTGACATCCTCGTTGGTATTGCCAGGGGTGGGTGGATTCCGGCACGCATCTTATCCGATGTTCTGTATGCTCGAAGTCTGCAGAACATCCGAATTGAGTATTATACTGACGTGGCTGTTCGTGGCAGGGAGCCAAACATTACCCAACCGATATCTGGCTCTATGAAAGGGAAGAAGGTACTGATTGTGGATGAGGTCGCTGATACGGGAGAAAGCTTGCACCATGCTATTGAACATGTCAAGTCACTTGGTGCAAAAGAAATCCGATCTGCTGTGCTTCATTTGAAGCCAACATCCAGAATTATTCCCAACTACTACATGGTAGAAACTACCCGTTGGACCGTATATCCCTGGGAACATAGAGAAACCATTATCGCACTTGTGAAGATGTTCAAGAAAGAGGATAGTACTCGCAGTATGAAGGAAATCCGAACGAAACTTGTCTTTGAAGTGGGGTTCGATCCTACCGTTACAGATTATTTCTTGAAGCGATTATGAACTGCAAAATGCTTGGGTGTATCGCATGCTTGTCGAAGACCTTACTTATGGTGTATCTGATTTCAAAATAGGAATCGCCGAGATTCAAAACGAAAACAAGCTTGGTCAAGACGCACTTCTGGAAATCGCAAAAACACTAGCACTCAATATCATGGCTTGCCAATTTCTTGATTCTTCCTTGGTTGCAGGGGCTGGTCATCTACTGTCGGCAGCACAGAATGCTCTAAATGCCCATCTTGGCGGCTATCCAGTCGCAAGATCTCTTGATGTAGAAATCATCCTTTATGCATCATGTCAACCTCAGATTGGAATTGCTTTGGAAACACTAGGTGTCAAGGATGACCTGCAATCAATTGCTCTTGTGGTGGTAGGTGATACTGAGGAACAAGTTCATGACTGTGTCGTTGGGGCAATATCAGCCATTGGTCCCGAAATATCGCCCCCATTTGTAGCTTCAAAATCGCGAATTGATGCAATAATGAACCACTTCGAAATAGGGCACGAGGAGGTAAATGCTATCTCGGTTTCGAGAAAAATGGCGCATCGTTATGACGCCTTATCAAGATGTGTATCAAGTAGAGTATCTATGGTTGCCTTGGACTCATGATGCCTTTTCCTAGTATTCATCATCACGCATCGTCATAATGGAGAGGATATCTTTCTCTCGGTCCAAAACAGATACACCAGTCCACACGCCCACAATCTCAATCCAAACGGTCTTGTCTGGGTTATCCAAATTCACATCTCTCGAAATGACAGATGCTGCAGCTTCTACAACTTCAGTAGTGTCAAGTTCAGAATGTCTTCTGCGTACAGTTACTCTAAAGGTGTCGCTTGGAGTTATCTTACTAGACAGTTCTTTGACAGCAGCTACAATCTCAGGAATCTCGGAAGTGACACATCTTTGAAGAGGAATGAACTTAATTGCAAACCTGAATTGGTACGCGTTCTCAATGGCCATCTCGGTTAATCTATGAACAACATCAACCGGATCAAGGCTTGTTCGACAGGCCAGTAGTCCTGATACATTAGTGTTAGACACCTTCAATTCGGTATCCTCGAGGAGGTCTCCCACGAAATATTGAACCTCAGAACGAGCAGCCCGTTCGCGGTTACGTGGACAGCCCACGAGTAGGTTATAATCAGGCAGTGTTAACGCCTCACATATCAGGATACACTATTCGGGAAGACCAGAATCTTAGCGCCTCGGAATCAACCTTGAGGCTCTCTGTTAGTCTATCGACACTTATGTCGCCTTCTCGGTACACCTTGATATTCAGCGGTTCTCCTTCAACGCCTGAATCCTCAACACCAATAATTGTTGAATTATTACTGGCGACTGAGGGTCCTCCATCAATGTAAAGGTCTACATCTTCTCCAAGCTGTTCTATTGCAGTTTCTACATTGAATGGTGATGGTCCCCCACTTCTATTTGCACTTGTTCCCACAATTGGTACTCCGATTGCTCTTGCTATTCCCCGGGGTATTGAGTGATTAGGAACACGAATTGCAATCGAATCCCGTCCAGCAGTAATGTGTTCTGGAACAGTCACCTTTGCAAAGACCACAAGAGTCAGTGCCCCTGGCCAGAAGATTCTGGCGATAATCCGCTCAAGACTGCCAAAGTCATGGTAAATCTCACATTGGCTCAAATCGTTGAAAAGCAATGGAACTCCAAGCTTTCTGTTTCTCCCTTTGGCTGCAACAAGTCTATCCAATGCTTTTTCTTGCCTTGGATCGCACGCCAATCCGTAGCTCGTATCAGTAGGATACACAACGAGACCACCCTCCAAAATGATTGATGATGCTTCATCAATGATATCATCACAATAGCTGAGGTCCTGTATCTTCAGGATTCTGGGCGTCATCTTTTCTACACAAGATTATTCTCTCTGCAAACACACATATGAACCGTTCCCCAAAACCTAGAGAATATAGTCCAGATTTTATATAGCTGGAAACTGTCTTGCAAATAGAAATCATGTGAATGTTTGAGAACTTGGAGGTTTCATAATACACGCTGTCATTTTAGCTGCAGGATTGGGATCTCGAATGTCCCCCCTAACAAAGGCAGTTCCAAAACCTCTGATCCCTATGGCAGGCTTGACTATTCTTGAGCGACTAATCAACTCTCTTCGAGAGGGCGGTATACAATCCTTCACTATCGGAGTCGGTTGGCTAGGAGAGGACATCTGCTCACACATTCAAGAACTGTCAGATCCTGAGAGAATTCTTTGCGTGGATGTACCAAACTACGAGAAAGGCCCATTGGAAACTTTGGTATGCTCTCTAGAAGAAACAACTGCAGAAACTTTCTTGGTCTGTCCTGCAGATTATATGGTTGCTCCTTCACTGGTTTCTAGTTTTATCAACAGTCACGAAAACTCGAAAGATGAAAGGATTCTATCTCTTGCCGTTGATTCAGCCAGCAAGCAAGGATCCATAGTTGCTATTGAAAAGAATGGCGCAATCCGAGGATTTGCTAAATCAGTATCCAATTCCAAGGATGCATTCGGACGGAGTGCAATGCTTATTGCAGGAGGTCCAGATGCCAAGAAGGCCTTCAAGAAAGGCCTTCATGAGGGAGAAGCAACAGTAGCTGGTGCTATCGCTAGGATGACATCTAAGTCAGACAGAATACTTCCTGTAATAGTGGAGGGATACTGGAAAGATCTTGACACAGTAGATGATATACTCGATGCTCTTCCATATACCATATTGCACACGTCGCCAAATAGCCACAGCATTTCAGTCCAAGAAGGTGACGCCATAGAAGTTGGTGATATCATCTCGATGCCTTCTGGAATTGTTCTGAATCGGAATGTCAAAATAACCGGTCCAGCTCATGTTGACGAAAACTGCACCATTAGCGAAGGGGCAAGAATTGGACCAAGCGTAAGCCTTGCCAAAGGCACTTACATACCAAGAAACTGCAGTGTCACTAACGCCATTCTCTTCAATAATCCACCTCTTCAAGAAGGCGATCAAATAAGAAATGCAATAGTGCAAGCAAACAGCATTATGCATGGAGGGAAGCAGAATGTGCCCAAGTAGGTTCCGTGTTCGTGGGATTTTCAGAGGTCTCGTTTATCGTGTGGCTCGTCCTCTTCAGAAACGAAACATAAACCCTGATTCCGTTACATACCTGTCATTGCTGATTGCACTTGTTTCCTTGCTGGCACTTGTTCTGTTCCAATCTGAACCTCTTTTCGGTATCCTTGTGTTTACAGTGGGTTTTCTTGATGGCGTGGATGGCGCGGTAGCGAAAGGGGCGGGCATCGCCTCACAAGCCGGTGCCTTGACAGACTCTGTGATTGACAAGGTATCAGAAGCAATCATACTCACTGGAATCGCATTGGCATTTTCC
>JBHLND010000282.1:0-4127 GCA_048937485.1 Promethearchaeota archaeon | reverse complement strand
GTTGAACTTGTCATACTCAGTCAGTTTGCCGTCAGGCTCCATGATATAGAATTTCGAGGCGGCTGCCTCTTCAGCAACCAAGGCAGTGAGATCCTCTCCCTTCGTGGCATCAACGCTGCTCACCATTCCAGTTTCAGTCGAGATATCTAGTACCTTGGATCTTTCAGCAAGAGGATGACCCTTACAATGGATGGCAAATGACTTGTACCATCCAAAGGGAACTCGGTACACATTGTACCCGCGTTCCTCCAGGTCCTTTGCTACATTCTTCAGAAGTTTTAGTGCAGCACCTGGAGGAGATGGATCTTCTGAGAGATGAACCCAGGGATACACAACGATATTCTGTTCCTTTACCTCATCTGCTGCCTGAGCAATCATATCGGCTGTCAGCTTGGAGGCGGCACTGATATCCTTCTGGTCGGACTTCTCAGCGGCGATGAAGTTGACTAGACAGGACTCATCCGTTGAGTACGCTTTCTCCTTGATAGCTTCAGCATTCTTCAGTGCCTTTCTCTTTGCCTCGAAGGAGAAGCCATCGCTGTGTATCTGTAGCATTCTCATTGCAAGAACCTCTAGGGATTGAAACTGTTCCCGCTATGCACTTAAGCGTAGCGAACCGGTAACTTGCTTCTAAGGACGTTTCTTGAGCACTACAATGACCACAATGAACACAATCAATGCTGCTCCTATTCCAATAACACTCAACAACATTGGGTCAGTAGCAGTAGAATCAGTAGTGGTTGTTGTAGTGGTAGGCGGCACATACGGTACAATTGTGACCAACAAAGAATCATTAGCCATGTTCATTCCAATATCTGACACAATCAACATCACACTGTATGTTCCAACATCGTATTCACTCATTGAGAAGACAATAGATTCACTTGAGGAATTCCAAAGACCAAATGTGGCGAGTGTATCATTCACCATAACAACATAAGCTACAGGATGCAAATCAGATACTGACCATTCGATGATCGTTTCTGGTCTTCCCTCATAGAGTGTAACATCAGAAGCAGCAGATATGATGGGAGGTGTTCCGTCGTAAACAGTAACCCAAATAGTAGACGAAGAAGATTTGTCTGCACCATAATAGGCTACAATTGTATAATTGTAAGTGCCTAAAGAGAGACCGTCAACATTGTATTCTATTGGTGAACCATCCCAGACCTCTGTTGCAATAAGGCTGCCATCCTTGTAGACCTCATAATTCAGGGGAGAAGCTTGCGTGAAGTCCCAGTTGATCGTGTTTCCAGTGCTTCCCTCGGGATACTCCAGCTCGACGCCTATGCAACTGGTCCGTTCGCTAAAGAAGAAGTTTGGGCTATATGTCAGCTCAACGAAGTCCCCAGACACAAATTCAGTTACTTCGAAGGGACCCGAAGTGATAAAGGGGTCAGCGCTGAAGATAGGATTCCAAGTGTTCCAGCCTTCTGCTCCAAATGGTGAAAGGATGTGTTGCGGAAGGATTGCATTGCAGGCAACTGTGTTCAAGTGCCAAAACGACTCTGTGTCCATCTCGACTACTAGCTGATAGGTTGTAGGGGCATAAGCCATCGACATCTCGCTGAGCTTGGGGTTAGTGGGATTGCCGTACACAAGACTATCCTTGTAGTAGTTGAGAGTGAACGCCACATCCTGGGCGGTCAAGGCAGTTCCATCACTCCAAGTTGCATTTGAAACTATGTCAAATGTTAGTCGAGTATGACCAAGGGGGACAGCAGGATTGTCTACATGGGTTTCAATAAGATATGACTCAGCAAGCCATGGAGTCAGCGAGCCATCAGGGCCGGGTCTCATAAGGGTGTTCTCCATGTTACCCAGCACTTGATGCGCATAGGAGCTTGTCGCTACCATGTGATTGAAGGACTCTGGAGTAGAGCCAAGACCTATTCGAAAAGTTCCACCATACGGATCTCCTGTTTTCTTGTGGACCTTTAGATTTGTCCAAGTGTTTGCTATGCCTTCAACTGCAGAAGACACATGACCTTCATAGACATCTGTTCGATAGGCTTCAAGATTATAGTTATCATAGAGGATAATTCTAGGCTGCTGGAACCAGAGTATCTTTTGCATCTCATGAACAGCCTCAAGAACATCTACATAGGACGTGGCGTAGAGGAATTGAGGAATCCAACTATCGTAGGTTGCATTCTGGAAATTCGCCGTATTGTAGTAATCAACCAAATAGTAGGCTGACCCGTATTCGGTTTCAAGGAAAGCTGGCTCAAAATCCCTGTAGCTAATCGCGTAGAAAACGATGTCAAAATCACCATGAGTGAGTACTCTGCTCATATATACATTGAAGTCAGTTAGTTGCACAGTATTGTCAATATTGAGTGCATCCAAGGCGTCCCCTGCTGCTGCACCACACTCGATTCCAACTAACGATGAGGTTGGCACTTCAACTAGCACGTCGAAGTTGGAGCCATCAGGAGCCTCTCGAAATCCGTCAGCATCAATATCAACAAAGCCAGCAGCGTCAAGTAATTGATTTCCAGTTGCTAGCTGAGCAGCATAGTAGGTTTCACTCAAGAGGCTTTCATAGCTCCAAGGATTAGGTGCTGGAACGTGAGTGTCATGAGGTTGAGCTTCTCCAATCCAGGTCCATTCAGCGATTTTAGTCTTGTTTATGGCGAAAGCCAATGCTCTTCTAAAAGCCGTCATATTCAGCGGATACTTGTCACAATTTATCGTGAGTTGGCCAAACCCATTGTTGACTGTCCTATCAATTGCAATGTTAGGATCCATTTCTAGTGTATCCAGCGAGGGGAGGTCGACAGCTCCACTAATCATATCAATATCATTATTCTGGATTGCTAAAACGCGTTCATCTCCACTGGATATCTCCATGTAAACAACCTTGTCCACGTAGGGACCAGAATTAGAATACACGAAAGATAATGCGGTCCCATTTGGCAGTACTGATAGCAAAAATGGAAATGTCAATAGAAACAACATCATTCCGAGTTTGGTGATATTCTTCATCCCCAATTACCCTCCGTGGTCTTATGACTTTGAAGTCGATTGTATGGAAACGCAATCCTACATATTAGAATTCTGTTTTCTTTGAGGTTGCTTCCGGATTTTCCAGGATGGCCTTAGCTTCCCTATGATGGACCAAGAGCTTCTCTCGGCTATCTATTCCTTGCCCAAAAGAATACTACTGCGATCACAACAGCCGCACCTATTCCACCAGCAAGAAGCATCAACATTTCAGGTGCAAAGGCGATGACATTCACATAGATGGTATCCATCGCTTGATTGAAACCGTAGTCCACAACCAGCACTGTAACGTTATGCTCTCCCAAGGTCATATTGGTGAGGTCAACATCTATTGCCTCTGAAGAGGAATTCCAAAGCCCTAACCGATATGGTTCTGCATCGACAAATATCTGATAGACACCTGGATTCGTGTCATTGAATGTCCAGCTTATGATGTTATCAGGAGCGTTCTGAACATACGTCACATTTCCAGGACTACTTTCCAGATTCGGAGGGGTGATATCCAACACCATAATGAGTCCAGAATCGATGGCAAAACCCCCGCAGGCATATACAGTGAGTGTGTAGCTGTAGGTTCCAAAGGGCAAGTGGTCAATGTTGAATGAAATAGTCCCGCCATCCCAAGACTCGTTTGCCACCAGAGCACTGTCAATGAACAATTCATAATGGTCTGCGAAGTTGCTACTGGCATTCCATGTGATGGCATTTCCAGTTGTCCCCTCAAATGCGAATGCGACTAGAACTGGAGTGATGGTTGGCGGCGATGGTACTTCAGGTCTGTAGAAGAAGTCTGAACGTTTGCTCAGGACTACATACTCACCGGACGAGAATGCACTTACACTAAAGGGAGCTGCTGTAATCATTGGATCTGAAAAGATCGGATTCCACGTGTTCCATCCGCTAAGTCCAATTGACGAGAAGATATGCTCAGGCAGGATGGGAAGATAGGCGATGGAGTCTAAATTCCAATAGGATTCGGAATCAAATTCTATTACAGCAGTGTTCGGACCAGAGGCATAGGCTGCTACTAGTCCAACAATGTCAACACCCGTAGGATTTCCGTAAGCTATGCTATCAACATAGTAGCCAATTGAGAAAGCAACATCAATGGCATCGACAGA
>JBHLND010000281.1:0-4130 GCA_048937485.1 Promethearchaeota archaeon | reverse complement strand
TCCACATAGCTGTCGTGGAGGTCTTTTCTCGCCTCAGGCACTCCCTCCAATGCATCCTCAGAGTCATCGCTCCTTGACTCATTGGTTTCTTCAACCTCTGCCCTACCCTCAGAATCCTCAGCTTGCTCCATTTCTCGGTCTAATCTATCAATCAAGTCCTTCATCTTACGCTTGGCTTCTTCCTCCTCTTGCTCTGCACTATCCATCTCTCTTTCCAATCTGGCTGCTAGCTGACGCATCTTCTCAATAGCTTCTGCCTCATCATACTCTCCGTCCTCCTCCATAGCTCGGTCGAGTTCCTCAGTGAGCTCCTTCATTCGCTGCTTGGTTTCTTCATCTAGGTCCTCGTGTTTCCTAGAATATTCCTTGCCTTCACTCCCCAGAAGAATCCCTCCCCTTCAATGCTCCTTCAGTAGCACCCATAATCTCTTGACAAAAAGCATCCTCTCTTGGCATCCCATACTTCTCTCTGGCAAGACGAAATACTTCGATGCCCAGAAGACCCATCTGCTCTTTGGTGGGGCGAAGAACATTGGCTGTGCCGAGTAATAGCTGCACGACGTATTGCATCTCGCCATTGGCTGCCTTGTGAATAGCTGTAGAATACGATTTGGCAAATCCATCAAGCATCACTAATGATCGTAGTTTCGTTGACGTTTCAAGGTCAACAGATGGCTCAGTAAGTCCAGCAACCTCTTCCTTTGGGTTCTGCAGCTTTAGGATTTCTAGAATGTGTTCCGGAAGTGGTTCTGAAGCAAATTTGTCAGCATGGGTTTCAAAGAGCGGCTTCATAACTGCTGCGATATTTTCATTCGAGAGCGTTCTACCATAGGGCGAATCAACGAGAATCTCATCCAAGCGAAAGACTTGAACATTGAGGGGGATTCCGTGACCATCAATCAGAACTATGGCTTCGCCCTGGTTCAATCCTCCAATGTGGTCCCTCTGGTCTTCATCACACCGGACTAAGTCGCCAACTAGTTGAATCTCATCATAACGGAGCTTGTGCGCTATGACACTCTTTGGAATCTTAATGGCCTCCTCAACAAGCAGTCCCGGAAGTTGATCAATGAGGATTAATCCCAGACCATTTCCACCCGCCACACGAAGCATTCGGACAAGATTGTCGATTGCCACCTCAGTTGCCGATTGCTCGCCATCTGTCCTTCGAGCAACGCGCTTGAGTAGCACATGTGCCTCTTCTAGGACAAGTACATTCTCGATGGTGCTCACTGGATTAACACTCCGATACTCACTAATGCCTGCAGTGATGATACCTGTTAGCAGCTCAGCATGAATCTCTGTTAGCTCCTCCATCTCGATGATGGCGGGTTTCTCCAAGAGTTCCTGAAAGGTCAGTCCGCCTTTTGTGTTGAACATCCTAACCATCTCTGGTTCCATGAGGACTGATTTTATTCGTGCTCTCAGTGCACCTGCAAAATTGCGGCTTACTTCATCGCCATATCCAAGGTCATTCTCGATATAGTACTCTATGGCATCATGAAGGTCCGACAGCAGAATTGGCCGTCCTCTCGTACCATTCTCCGCGTTCCATCCACAGATCTGGTAGGTTCGATGAATGACATTCTTGAAGTGCATCGTAATGACATCTTCATTTGGAAGCCACGCATGGAACACATCTGCCAGTCTGGCAATCCACTTTGTTAGTGAAACACCGGTGGGCGGCTCCCAGAAATTGATAACGAAGGGTGCTGTGTTGGGGTCACCTGCAGTGAAGATACGGATGTCAGGGAAGAGCGCACGTAGAAGACGCCATTCCCTCACCTTGTAGGGCACGACAATAATGGGTTTGAGTCCAGTATACACCATCTGGGCAACAACGCAGAGTGAGGTCCAAGTCTTTCCGGATCCGGTGGTTCCAAAGATACCTAGATGTCCTCGGAGGTCGGATGCTTTGGTCCATACCGGATTTCCAATATCGGGGGTTCCATTTGCCCTTAAGGGAAAGCCAAGGAGAATATACTCCTCCGGGTCATACCTCCACCATCGGTCCTCAATGACATCTGCAGGTCGTTGCTTTGTGTAGATGATCTCTCCTTTCGAGTCAAATCGAATCCTTGCTGAGGGGAGTTGATGAAAAGCAGTTGAGAACGATTGACGTTTTGAGATACCTAGTCCGGCATGACTTCGAGGGAGCATAAAGAAAGGTAGTGCTTCAGTTGGATGCATGAAAGTTGCCTTTCCAACAGGAAGTCCCTTGATGACTTGCTCTATTTCAGCTAGCTTTTTGGACGGAGTCAGACAGAATCCCTTTCGCTCATCTGAGGGCAGGATGCTGCTGGATAGCGCTAGTCCGAGTTGACTTGAAGCGCTCTCTGCCTGTTTTGAACGAGTATCCCAAGAAACGACATTGACATAAACCTTGCACCCGATGTGCGCTTGTTGACGCCGAAGCTCACTTGACTTGAACTTGGCATTCTGAGTCGCTCCGATGTCATATTGAGTACGAGTATGTTCGTCGACAGACCTTGAGCTCTGTGATTTCTCTAGCTCAGACTGAAGCTCCCTTTTGGTACGCCACTTCTGAATCGAACTCCCCCTTGCAGGCTCTATCCATACCTGTACAATGCCGTTGTCCATTTGCTGGAGAGTTTCTGCAATTCCGGTTAGTCCGTTTATCGTTTGACGAGGATCCTCAATTGTCAAGGGTTCTCCAGTTATTGTGACAAGTCTAGATTCTCTATCTGCTATGTTGATTCCACTTACAAAGGTCGGATGTTCCCTTATAATGAAGGATCCAAGGTATGCCCCTGACTGGATTTTCAGATTCGCTATGTTCTTCTGAAGTGCAGACCAGTTGTGGGCTCTAACAAGGAGCAATAGCCGCATTCTACGATTCACTCGCTCGAGGCGAACTCCAATGGAATTGCCTGATTGAAGAACTGCGAGTAGAAGATTGAGAAATGGTTGTGTGAACTCCCATGTATCAGTCACAGGGGTTTGTCGCAATAGATAGTCCTGAGGAATCTCAGTTATTTCGACTGCTCCTAGCAAATCGCCACCAATCGGATTAGATATCGATAGTGTGTTTCTAGCTAACTGCATTATGCCTTGACTAGATGAGAACGACCCAGACCGGTAGGACCAAGCAATTGTTCCGACTACTACAACAACTGAAACTGAGATTCCCAAAACGAGATACGAAGGCAATCCTGGAAATGCCGCGTTTATGATGCTCATGGGGATGCTTACGACCAGAATTGCAAACATGGTCACAAGAGCTGCCGGGCCAGTGTACTTGAATAGAATCTCCCATTTACCGCTTAAGACACCTGAGAATAGTCCAATTCCTATCAGTCCAACTGCTGCAAGATATCCCAATCCCTGAAGACCAATGTGCATGAATGGATTGAGTCCAAGGATGACTGCTCTCAGTATGTATGCTCCAATAAGAGTGCCTATTGCACATCCTGCGAGCTTGACCCCTCCACTAATTATCCCCAATTGCTTTGGCTCCCTTTCCTTTTCTCTCAACTAATTTCTGAATTCGTGCTTTCGGTCTTCTCCCATCAGAGACTCCATCTTTTGACATGTGTTTTCTTAGCAGTGTCCTACGAGCACGTGACCCTCCTAAATCGGATGTTCGCATGGTATTCCCTCATCTTAGACCCACCTCTGCAAACCTTATCCCAAAATCCAATCCTAAGGAGGATTTGCTTGATTTGCAGTTGATTTTTGCGAAGCGGGCGAAAGAGAGTTATAATGGATTTAATGAGTCAAAATAGCGCTCTTTAAGCCCCCCTAACGATATTGGAAATAATGGGTACTATACGATAGGATTTGAGCTCAAAGAAGTTTTCAATTTTCTGCATTCCAGCCGCTTTTGTCATTTGATGATGTGTGATTCCATCTGAACTGAAAGAATTTGGCTTCATTCCTAAGCTTTCTTGTTTTACCTCTCCTTATCACCGAAACTGAAGAAGATGCTTGGCATTCTCCAAGGCTAGGCAGCTCAACCAGCTCTTTCTTTAAATCGAATTTTAATCAGATGCGCAGAGTTTATATCAAACCTAAGTTTAATACAAATAGTTATTCATTAGAATAACATCCGTGATTTAGAGGGATCGTGTTGAAGGATAGGCTAATTGCATTTATAGTAGTGGTCATCA
>JBHLND010000280.1:0-4137 GCA_048937485.1 Promethearchaeota archaeon | reverse complement strand
TTCAGGGACAGGGTCATGAGAAGGAGAATATAGGTAGATTCAACATAATCGGAGAAGAGCTGGATGAAGAACAGAAGCAGAATTGTAGTGAAGATGAGTTCGGAGTAGTACTCTTCAAGCATATCGATTTTGTCAGGCATAGAATAGGATATTCTCATCCCACCTAAAATGTGTGTCTGCAAAATGCATGAATGAGTTATTCGGAATGGCAGAAGAGAGCTTGATTTCAGGCTTGTAGGCGCTTTACGTTATACCTGTTTGGGCCAAGGAATTAACGAGGGCAATAACAACTATAGCAGCAATTATTCCAAGAACCAAAGCCACAATTTTTCCCAATCTCATGGTAAAACATCTTCTAGTATTCATTCAATCCAAAAGACGGCAATGTGTTGCTGCGAGGTCAGCAATGATATCTTTGCATTCGAGACACTTGGAGTAGGAGACAATACTCATGCTTCAACTAGGAAATTTGGATCCAATCAGTACAGTGTTGCTAACTTCCATGGTTGTAGTCCTACTCATTTGGATTGCAGCAGAATTGAGAATGGAAGGTACAGGGAAAAGTTTGATACGGGTGGTTAGTGCATTCATCCTGTGTGCACTGTTCTTGCTGACTTTGTACACGATGGGTCTGATAGTATTCTAGGTGCAGCAAGCTCAACACCGTTTTCTCGGAACGAATTTTAGTAGGAAATATGCAAGCCTACAGCCATGCCAAAAGTCACCGTTGTCGACTTCATGGGAGAAGTCGTGAAGGAATTCACAGTTGAGAAAGGGACGAAACTTCTCAATGCTCTGATAGAGAATGAGATTGACATAGTTCATTCTTGCGGGGGGAAAGTGAAATGCACTACCTGCAGAGTCACTGTGAGGAAAGGAGTACCTACAAAGGAAACTCAAGCACAGAAAGACCTCTTTGAGAAGCTGATAAAATCCGGGGAGCCTCAATTCGATCACCCCGCAGTATTCCTGTCCTGTCAAGTGGTTGTTGAGGAAGACATGACATTGTCTGTATCTGAGGAATACAACAGAGTAATCCATGACAGCCGCGGGAAAGATCCAGAGGACGAGGTCACACCGGATCCTGTTTGGTTGGACCACGAGGTGCCCGACTGGTGGGGAGGTTAGGATAACATACAAAGTGAACTAGTTTGGCGGACTGAGATCTGTCAAAATCCTTAACATACCGTTAGGCTACACCAATAACGGGAGATTTCATGAGTTTCTTGCGACCTTCGAAAGAAGACCGGCTATTTGACAGACTTGATTCTGCAGACTTCTATGATGTAGAAACCCTATCTGTAATCTGGGAAACAAAGCAAGAAATCGCTGAGAGATTGCTTCCACCACCACTTGAGTCCTTTGAAACCCCCATAGCTAGAGCCTATGTGTGCAGGTTTCCAAGAACAAACTTTGGCGTTAGCTACCAAGAGACCGCCCTGATGCTATTATGCCAGCATAAGGGAGTAATGGGAGTATACATTCTTGCCATGCATGTTGATAACGACATGGCCATGGCACTGGGCAGGGAGCTGTTTGGGTATCCGAAGAAGATGGCAGAGATCAACCTGAAGAGAGGAAGAGCGGGCGCTAGTGGTTGGGGGAGAAGG
The DNA here is from genome assembly GCA_048937485.1 of Promethearchaeota archaeon. Classification (GTDB taxonomy): domain Archaea; phylum Asgardarchaeota; class Thorarchaeia; order Thorarchaeales; family Thorarchaeaceae; genus SMTZ1-83. The sequence continues at coordinate 2,527 of JBHLND010000280.1, read as the reverse complement.
CGCGGCATCAAAGTTGTGGACATGCAGAGTAGGATAATGAAAGGCATCTCTGAGGAAGAAGCCATTGAAATGCAGCTGGGTCCAGATGAGGATCGGAATCCAGTCTTTCTCTTCAAGCACTTCCCAGCACAAGATGCTAACGGCTTCGACTACGAACCTCGGCTGGTTAGAGGGGATGTGGCTTTCTCTCGCAGGTCGATACATGTAGGACACGGAAAAATCAGATTTGAACCATCCAAATACGATCCATGGGGAGAGGTTGAGGTTGTAAAAATGCTTGGAGCCACCTACACTGTTGGGGACCAGTCCATGTTGAAAGGCGAAATTCTTGCAGAGGTGGACACGGAAGAGTTCAAACCCTATTCGTACACTAAATGGGACTGAGTACGTTGCATAGAATTGGCTGTGCTGAGATTGTACGTATTATATTATAGATGTCGAATAAAATAGGCATGCAATTTTCGAAATCTCGAAAGTTCATTCCAATCGCGATAGTTGGCATTATTCTAGTTTCAACACCCATTATTCTGATGATGCTTGGACCCGGACCACCGAATGACGTTGAACCACCTGAGGAAATCAAAATCACCCTTCTCCTTGTCGCAGGAGTCATGATTGAAGCAAAGGGATTACGCATCTACATCGACCCATATCTGATTCCTGACAACTATACCGAACTTCCAGCTGACATTATACTAATCACACACTCTCACCAGGACCATTACTCCTTGCTTGATATAAGAGATATAGAGAATGAGAACACGACCTTCATTATGCCGGAGAATATGACCGAGCAGATTGAACGCCATGATGCCATCGCAGTGAATCCAGGAGATTCGCTTACAGTTGATGGAGTCAATATCACTGCGTTTTACCTCTACACTGATGATAGACCCAGCATACCATCTAATCACCCACCGGAAGCGAATTACACCAGTTACATCATCGATATTGACGGATTCAAGATATTCCATGCAGGCGATGCGAAAAACATGACTGAGTACGAAGACCTGTCAGATACCTTTGATGTAGCATTTCTCCCCATTTACTACGACCCTGCCATGGGAGATATTCATGCAAGTCTGTCCCCCATTGTAGAGGTTGTTGAAACAATTCGGCCAAGGCACATTGTCCCGACTCATTGGAACGCGTTTGCTAATAGCACATTCATCTTGAATTATAGCTCGCAGATTGAGAGTCTGGGCTGTACAATATTGAATCTGGCATTCTTTGAGTCGATTATCTTCACCATAGACGGAAACTTGATGGAATCGGCGTGCTGGTCTTCTGATGGCACTCTGGTTTTGTACAGACTAGAATAGCCCTGCAATCTTTCGAATTAGGAGTGTCCAAAACGAGGATTCGTAGTCTAGAGCACTCCTTTTCCTTCGATTGTCTTCCAGAGCCATGTAATGACCGCCATCCCAGTATCCAGAAGGTTTCTCTGGCAACCAAGTTGACGGAAAGCGGTACCATCCATCGTCTGTTCGTGTTTCCTCCAATAGGTTCAATGATTCTTGGAACCACTTGCTCTTTCTCGCGGTTTCAAAGGGGGCCATCATCTCAAGAAGAAGGAGGAGCTTGGACATTTCGTTCTGAGCAGGCGACGATAGGAAATTGGGAACATGCACGCTCCAGCCAATGGTGTAGAAGGAGTTTCCGTGTTTCATGTATCCATAGCCATTCCTTAGGTTTTGATACTCAGGCGTCAGAATGACGGAAGCAACCTCCTCAGCCATCTTCCTGTACATGTCATCATCCAGCAACCACTGAGAACTGGCAAAGCCCCTTATGTCATGGACAAGTGGAAGGCTCCAAGGTGTGTCATCATAGAAGCGAGTTTTAACAAGCCATTCCTTCTTCGAGTCTCTAGCATAGATGTCATCGGGATCGAAGCTCTCCGCAAACTGATGCGCTATCTTCAATCGTTCAAGTGTGACGGATTTGACGGGCGTTGTGCTATCATATCCTGCATAGGCCAGAAAGCTGGCAAGTAGCAATTCTGAGAAGCCATTCCATGGTCCCACATCCTCATATCGTTCTGTTTTGAGGCTCTCAGCCAGCCACGTCCTGAACTGAATCGTCTTTATGTCAAACTGCTGAAGACCTGCATGCAGCCCGAGCTGAATCAGCTTCCCCACTGTGTTCTCAAAAGCATCTGAATCACTGGAATGGAACATATGAAATCCCATCCTTGGAACCAGTTTTTCCAGCCACTTCTGAACAAGAGTGCTGGCGAAGAGCTGGTTCAATGCGTCAGAGATCAATTGGATGTCACTGACCTCCAGAATACTCCTTAGGGTTCTGTATCTGATGACTGGACCAGCATTCTCTACTAACCACCAAGCGATTTCCCTATTCTTCATAGCAGTCTGCAGACTCCTCTACTTAGTATGTGGCATGCTGTCGTTGCTAGGTCTACAAGGTAAGTGGGATAGTTGCGAGAGAGTTCTTCAGGGAGATTTTGCATCTGGTCTAGCCTTCGAGGCTGGCTCTCCCCCGATTCCCCAATGGGTCTTAGGAGTTT
>JBHLND010000279.1:0-4154 GCA_048937485.1 Promethearchaeota archaeon | reverse complement strand
TGAAGATAGCTGTTGCAGGAAAGGGCGGAGTTGGAAAAACGACGGTAGCTGGAACAATAGCTCGCCTACTTGGACAAGATGGATTGAGCATTCTTGCAGTCGATGCAGACCCGAGCTATACTCTCTGGTCGGCCTTGGGAGTTCCCGCAGAGCAGGCAGAGAAGATAGTACCATTGACTGAAAATGAACCCCTGCTAAAGGAACGAATGGAGATTTCCGGCGCAGGCTCCTACAAAGAAGTATTCAAGCTCAATCCAAAGGTGGATGATTTGGGCGAGAAATTCGCGGTCCAGGCGCCTGATAATGTAAGCCTTCTCGTTGCGGGAACAGTGGAACTTGGTGGTTCCGGTTGCATGTGCCCTTCAGCAACTCTTCTGAAAGCATTGATGCGCTTTCTTGTTCTTGGAAGTGATGAAGCATTTGTAATGGACATGGATGCCGGCGTGGAGAATCTCGGACGTGGTACAACAACTGGTATGGACGCACTACTTGTCGTCGCAGAACCAGGTCGAAGATCACTTGCTATCCTATCGAAAATCAAGAAGCTTGCAGAAGACATCAATGTGGGTAAAATATACGCAGTTGGCAACAAGGTAAGTAGCCCTGAAGATGAGGAGATGATTCGCAAGAGCGTTGAAGCAGAGGGCATTACGCTCCTTGGAGTGATTCCGCTTGACGAGTCTGTCAAGGAAGCTGACAGAAGGGGAACGGCACCAATTGATTTGAATCCAAATTCGCCCGCAATTACTGCGATCAGACAGATCAAAAACCGCCTCGTTGCCGAATCTCAAGCATGATTGATTTGGTACATGGTTACTGTTTTTTTGCTTTGGATTGCGGTCACATCATTTACTGAAACATTAACGTGCACGTTGGTTAACGATTGATTCCATACATTAACCAATGGTCTCTGACCCATTCATAACCTTATTATGCTGCATTGTCTCAGCCCGAAGCATTAGCCTCAGGGTTTGTATGGAACATGAAGAAGAAAACTCACTTTAAAGCCGAGGAAGCCAAGACCGGTTTTGGTATCTTCAAAGGCCTTGAGGTCAGTATCGGAAAGATCTTCGACGATGAGTGGGATGAGCCAATGGGTCCGACTCCAATGCCCGGCCCAACCACTCTTCGTGCCTGGGATCACAAGATACTGACGAAGTACCAGCCTAGCTACATGCCTTATTGTCAAGTCTGTTGTCTTTGCACAATGGGTAAGTGTGACCTGTCACAAGATAAGCGTGGAGCATGTGGGCTGGACCTCAAAGGTCAACAAGGCAGGATTGTGCTTGCTGCCGCAAATATAGGTTGCTCGGCACACTTGGCTCACTCGAGACATCTCGTTGACCATCTAATCGAGGAGTTTGGTCCCCGTCAAGAGCTTATACAGGGTCCAGGAACCGAGATTCATGCACCAGTTGCTAGACTTGTAACAGGAATGCGTCCGCGAACACTCGAAGACGCGAGCATCATTCTCGATTACTGTGAATCCCAGCTCGCTCATACTCTCTCGGCAACTGCGACTGGACAGGAAGGCAGTTGGATGGACTTTGAGAGCAAAGTATTCCATGCAGGCATGGTTGACCAGCTAAGCATGGAGATTGCTGACCTAGCTCAGGTTTCTACACTCGGAATGCCTCAGGCCGATCCTGACGCACCTCTGGTAGAATCAGGCATCGGAATGATGGATGAGAATAAGGCAATCGTTTTGACAATTGGACATAACATTGTGCCAGCTGCTGCAATTACCGACTACATAACTGAGAAACGTGTTGGTGATCAAGTGGAAGTTGGTGGAATGTGCTGCACGGCGTGGGATATCACCAGACGTGATCCCAAGGCAAAGGTCATTGGACCAATTTCTTGGCAGCTTAGATTCATACGAGCCGGCAGAGCTGATGTTGTGGTCGTTGACGAACAATGCGTCCGTACTGATGTTGTCAAGGAGGCTCAGAAGGTCAAATCACCAGTTATTTCAACAAGTGACAAAGCAGTGATGGGACTACCTGATAGGACTGACAACTCTGTTGACTCCATAGTGGAGGAACTGGTTTCCTTTAAGATTCCCGGAGCCTACATTGGTGATGAGCACAAGGTTGGTGAAGTGGCAACTAAGGTTGCCATAGCCCTAAAGCCAAAGCGACGTAAAATGAAATTCCTTCCGACCAAGAAGCAGATTCAGAAAATGGCTGAGGAATGCAAGAAATGCAGCGAATGCATCCGAGCATGTCCTAACGACCAGAATGTAATGGAGGCAGTACTTGCAGCTCAGACAGGCAATCTACAGCCGCTTCGTGACGTCTATCACAACTGCATCGGATGCGCCCGTTGTGAATCTGCATGTCCTAACGATTATGACCTGCATAGCTGGATGGTCGCGGCAGCCGAACAGGACTGCAAGGATGAAACTCACATTGTCCGAACGGGTAGAGGTGCTATCCAAGATACTGAGATTCGACGTGTGGGACAACCGATTGTGTTCGGTGAAATCCCTGGCGTCATTGCTCATGTAGGCTGCGCGAACTACCCTGGTGGAGGCAAGGATGTTCATGACATGGCTGAGGAATTTGCAAACCGACGGTTCATTATAGTGACTTCTGGTTGCGCAGCAATCTCTGCAGGCCATGTGAAAGATGAGAATGGCCAATCCATTTACCAGAGACGCCATGGTGAATTTGATGCAGGTGGAGTTGTGAATGTTGGTTCATGTGTCGCCAACTCGCATATTGCCGGAGCTGCCATCAAGATTGCCGCTATCTTTGCCAAGAGGAATCTGAGAGGCAACTACGCTGAGATTGCAGACTATATCCATAATCGTGTGGGTGCTGTTGGAATCTCATGGGGCGCCATGTCTCAAAAAGCTGCATCTATTGCGGCTGGTTTCTGGCGATTGGGCGTACCAGTTATTGTTGGGCCTCACGGCTCCAAGTATCGAAGAATGCTGCTTGGCCGTGTTGATAGAGACAATGACTGGGAAGTTTGGGATGCCCGAACTGGAGATCGCGTCGTCACTGCACCAGGTCCGGAACATCTCTTCTACGCAGCTGAAACTGTAGCAGAAGCCAACGTGATGACTGCGAAACTTTGTCTAAGACCCAACGACACTGGAAAAGGCCGTTCCATAAAACTGAGCCACTATGTTGACATACACGAGAAGTACTATGGTTACTTCCCTGATGATGTCTGGAGATACATCAGGCGCGACTCTGATATTCCAATCACTCTAAAAGACAAGATTCTGGCTCAGATGAAAGAGAACAAGTGGAAGGAAAGGAAGATTCCTGATCCAACGCTCCTCAAGGAGATGATCATCGGAGGTGGCAAGTAGTGGTTATGCGACCTGTACCTTGGCAGACCGGTGAAATATGCGGTCCTGATAGCGCCAAATCTCTCACCAAAGCTGACCAGTTAAAGAGGTCCTTCAGCAAAACAAAGAAGCGCCTGCTCATTGTGGGTTCTGAAGCTGTTGGTGAGAAGCATGGAAAAGGCGACATGATTGACTATGGTATTGCTCTTGCACAAGCCGGTAAGATGGACGTGATTGCAACAGGTGGTGCAGTCAAAGCATTCCTTGAGAAAGGCTTCGAAGGGGTGAAATCCATGGGAGCCATGGAGGCAGCATTCTATCTCCAGGACGAAACCTGGAAAGGCCACACCGGCAACGGACCATATGATATGCTTCTAGTGTATGGCATTCCATACTACATGCAATGGACCTTGCTATCTGCTACTATGAATTTCGGGACACATTTGACAACAATTTCCCTGGGGCGATATTATCAGCCACACGCAGACTGGTCGTTCCCGAACATGAAGGAGAAGCAGTGGCATACCATCCTAGACGAAATAGTAGAATTTGTGGGAGGAGGAGGAAAGTAAAATGTCATTCGAAGATATACCAGTAGATGTGGGCGTGGTGTATGAAGGAGAACGTGTACGAGGAAAGGACATGTTCGTTGAACTTGGCGGTCCAAAGATGGAACAGAAGTTCGAACTTGCCATAGCCCGTGATATGGGTGATGTAGAAGACGAAAAAGTCACAATCATCGGTCCTGATCTCAAAGACATTGAGGTCGGAAGCTATCACCCCTTTGCCATTGTTGTAGAAGTGGCAGGAAAGGAGATTGAGCCCGACCTTGAAGGTGTCATTGAGCGCC
>JBHLND010000278.1:0-4163 GCA_048937485.1 Promethearchaeota archaeon | reverse complement strand
CATTATCGATGTCAATTTCATAAGAGAGGCTCATGAGCATGGATTGAAGGTATACCCATGGACGGTGAATGATGAGAGCGACATGGTTAATCTGCTGCAAATGGAAGTTGATGGATTGATTACTGATTTCCCAAGATTATGTATGCTCGTCATATCCAAATACGGCAAATGATGCAATATTCTATTCCTCCAGAAACTCTCCAAGAGTAGATACTTCATCCGGCGGCTGCTGCAAATCCGTGGATTAGAAGAAAAGCAATGTTGGCTCCCGTTGGCCGACGCTTCACGCCATCAGCCTTGGAAGCCAACCAATGCTCACTCCGTCACAGGATTGAGTGCATGGAGTTTACAGACGAGTAAAGCTGAAGCCTTCCTTAAGCATTCCAAGCCTTACCCCTGCGATGAACCAGGTGAAGAGGCAAAGAATCTCAAGGCCCGCAATCAGAGTCACGAGTGCGGTGATGACTAAGGAAATCTGAAGCGCATCGGGGAATCCGGATACAACAGCAATTGCAAAGATTGCTACTAGTGTCCCAAGTACAAGTCCCGATGCAGACGACACTCGCATGATTTGTCCTTCAAGACTATGTCCAGTTTCCTCTACATCTGATGCCAAGTTTAGGTTTATCGAGAGCACAAGCACAAAGCTGATGGCGTAAAGACCTAACAGGAGTGCCGCAGCAGTGCCTGCAATGTGTATAATTCCAACATTTCCTGCTATCAGTGGGATGATGAGTGCGAAGAGAATAGTAAGCCCCATCAAGATACCTCCACCTGTGTACCCTCGCCCATGCGAGTATCCAGCAAGCGCCACATTTCTAATAAGAAGCATCATGAGCGGCAAAGAAACAACTGTGTATCCCAGGATGAATTGAACATCTTCTCCAAACAAATCGATTGGGAACCATCTGTTTGTGGGCCACATTGCTGCAGGCCCGCTGCCAAAGAAGCCCAACATGAAGAGCAGGAACACAACAGATGATGCCATACTAACAATGACTGTGAGTACTCCTTGTGAGTAACTTGTAAAACCTCTCATGAAAGTCTCAACCATTAGTAGCCCCTGAGTGACAAGCACGATAATCCATGGAATTATGACTAGAAGGCTCCAAATGTATGGATGGACCAACATAGCGATGGCGGTGACAATCAAAGGAAGGCCTGTGATAATATCTGTCGTTGCAGCATAGAGAGCTCCCATCATGAACATGACTGCGGGAGCCGAAACTGAGATGAAGAAAGTCATATTGGCTGGATTAAGGACAGCAGCACTACCTGAGATGGATGCAATTGCTCCAACAGCTGCCAGGATTAACATGGCCCACTTCGAACCACCTTTGATAATATCATCTCCAATGTGAGCAACCTTCAGCTCCTTTGCTCCGAGCCTTGGAGCAAGCATAACCCAGAAGATCTGGATCGTGCAAAGAGCGTATACCAGGTTTGGATTTGTCCAGAATGTTCCTGTGGCCTCATTTATCGTACCAAATGAATGCCAAACCTCTACAGTTCCTTCAATGGATATAGGTCCATTAAAGACTGCGATAGTTCCGATGAGGAATGTAATGATACCTGTAAGCCCAAAAGCCTTCTTTGCTGTATCTGGACTGCGTGCGTACTCACGAATGGAATCGAGCGGAGACCACCAGAATAGAAAAACAAGGAACTGACCAACCAGCAGAAGCACGTAGGCAAGAGTAACAATTAATGGACCAAAGACAAATCCAATCGAAAGAACCGGTAGAAATGTAGCGGTAAAGATACCTGCCAGTGTTCCTATCCAGCTTTTCGAGGAATCTACATAGATAATTGGAGTCAATTGCCAAAAGACTGTGAATAAGCCCAGCCATAAGGTGTATCCACTCATGAAATCTCGTATTTCCTGAGGATAGATTGGGACAGGCGCATTTAGGGCGAAGAAGCCAAGAAATGCAAATGTCACTATTGCGGAAATAATAAGCACATGACTATATGCAGAACCAAGTCTCAATCTAAGCTCTTTTGACCAATACCACTGCATTAGGAGACCTAGAGACAGGAGTCCCATAAACACTAGAGAGCTAGCGTAGAACACTGTATCCTGCATTCCTGCGATACCCATTCCCGGCATCGGTATCAATGAAACACCTGAAATTAATCCAAAGAGCGCGGCCGCAACCCCAAAGAAGGCGCCTATTCCTGCTATTCTTCCCACAGGATCATATCGTTCTCCGTCTGGAGTTGTTCGAGTAAAGATTGACTTGAAATCTGCCTGTGCCATCTTAATTCCTCATATGATGGTCTATCAACTGCGTCCCGTAGCAAATGTGTCCCGTATAAATGCGTATCGGACCCCGTACTCTCGGTTTTCATAGACTCATCATTCTTTGCGAAAAATCGCTGAGAACCGCTAACTAGAAAAGTCTAGAGGGAGGGTGTACATGAGGCCAGAACGATGGAGCTCTATGTAAAGGGAACAAAGATAGAAATGAACGAGTTTGTGAACAAAGTACTGCATGATGTTGTGATGGCGATTCTCTCGCACTTGAGAGACATTGAGATTGAAGGAATCGAGCGAATCGATATTTCCTGAAGTAGATTCAAGCGCCGGCAATCAATGAAGAGCGGTGGTTCTGGTTTTGAAGGGTTGGAAGGGCAAGATACTATGGATAGACCTATCGTCCAAGAACTTCACTGAGGAAAGACTTGACCAAGAAGTGTATAAGCAATTCATTGGTGGAAAGGGTCTCGGTGCTTTTCTTCTTTATCGTGAGTTAAAGGCTGGAGTCGATCCACTCAGTCCTGAAAACATCATTCTCTTCCTTAGCGGTCCTTTGCAGGGTTTGCGTGGACCAAGTGTGGCAAGATGGACCCTTGTTACGAAGTCCCCTCTTACTGGACTTTTCCTAGACACGCATTGTGGCGAAGCACTTGGGCGCGAAATTAAGGAATCCGGCTACGATGCTATCGGCATAAGAGGAAAGGCAGACAAACCAACATTACTAGTGGTCGGAGATCAGGAAGTCAAGTTTCTAGATGCAGACGGTCTTTGGGGATTGGGGACAATTGAAGCCACTGAACGAATACATGACGTAACCGCCCAGGATGCAGTGGTTTATACTATTGGTCCTGCAGGGGAGAATCTTGTTAGGATTGCGTCAGGCTGCTGTGAACTAGCTCATTGGACTGGCAGGGGCGGGGCTGGAGCAGTGATGGGATCAAAGAATCTCAAGGCTCTTACTGTGAAAGGAACGGGTCTTGTGGAGGCCTCTAGCGATTCAGAACTCAGGAAGTTGAATAAAGAGGCTGCCAAAGCGTGGAAAGAGAAGGACTTCCTTGTTGGCTTCAAAGACTATGGTACGCCATTCCTCGTAGAGGTTTCAAACGAACGGGGTCAATTTCCAACACGAAATTGGGAGAGTGGTTTCTTTGAGGGGTATGAAGCACTTCAGCCAGAAATGCTACAGGAGTTGGATGCAGGCAATCAACATTCGTGCCCAAACTGTATCATGCAGTGCACCTATGCATTTTGGACCACTGACCCAAGGAATCCAGAAGCAAAGGTTGAGGCAACTATCGAGTATGAAACATTCGGCTTGTTGGGGGGAAATCTAGGGATTAGCGATGCCAATAAGGTCCTCCAGCTTAGTGTATTAGCAGATGACTTGGGCTTGGACACGATAGGTGTCGGGGGCGTAATCGGCTTTGCAATGGAAGCTTTTCAAAGGGATATATTGACGGAGAATGACATAGGATTCCCATTGAATTTCGGCGATGGAGAGGCTGCACTTCGACTCATGGAGATGATTTCATCACGAGAGGGTATTGGTGATATATTGGCTGATGGAGTAAGATTGGCTTCCAAGAAGATTGCAAGGGGTTCCGAGGAATTTGCCGTTCATGCAAAAGGAATGGAGTTCCCTGCATGGGATCCTCGAGGTAAGAAAGGATTGGGCCTATCATATGGAACCGCTGAGGTTGGGGCAAGTCACTTGAGAGGATGGCCTTCTACAACGGAAATGCCGGATAGTTCTGCAGTTGAGCTTGTGGAGTCGATGGTAAAAGCAAGAGATGAGAAGCATCTCGTGGACTCGCTCGTTATTTGTCATTTCACATATCATATGCCGCTTGAACTCTCTCAGAAAATACGCCTGTTGAACGCCGCTACTGGATTGAAGTATGAT
>JBHLND010000277.1:0-4174 GCA_048937485.1 Promethearchaeota archaeon | reverse complement strand
GTGGGAAGTCTGAATAGGAAGAAGTTGAAGCAGACCACTGCTATGATAAGAAGAAACATGTACACGCTTCTTCTGATAACATATTCTCGAAGCCCCATTCACAGACTCTCCATTTACTTTATCAATACCTAGTACCTAGTACGGCTAAGTACTGGTTTTCAATGTTTTGCCTGCTGTTCCTACATATAAGGATGCTGTTCACTGCCAACTTGACGGTAGTCAAGAAGAAAGAAAGAGAAGAGAGGCACAGAGCCTCTGTTTCTCTTTCGGTGGCACTACCTCTCTCTGAGCCTTGGATTTAGTACTTGATCTAGCGTGTGACCAATGAAGGTAAACGCCAGAGATAGAGAAGTAATCATCAATCCAGGGAATACAACTACCCACCAGGCGCCAGAGGTAAAGGCACCATTCCCTTGGGCATCAGCAAGCATTCGTCCCCAGCTAGGTTGACTTGGGTCAGTTAGCCCTAGGAACGAGAGGCCAGATTCCGACAGAATTGCACCTACAACACCAAGTGTGATGTTAGCGAACAAGATGGGGGTCACATTCGGCAGGATGTGCCGGAAAATGATGTAGGTGTCAGAAGCTCCGATAGCCCGTGCGGATTCAACGTAGGCCTTGTTCTTTTCAGCAAGAACCTGAGACCGTATCAGCCGCGACGTTCCCGTCCACCCCAATACTGCGATTACCACAATGATGGTATCTATTGACGGCCCTAAGAATGCCGCTAATACCATCATAAGCGGCAGGCCAGGTATTACGAGTAGAAAGTCCACGACTCGCATGAGAATCTCATCAATTTTACCACCAAAATAGCCCGCTACCATTCCCACAATCACACCGACTGCGGTGGAAAGCGCGGTTGCAACAATTCCGATGATAAGAGATATTCGAGAACCGAATACGAGCTGACTCCAAGCATCAGCACCGTCATTTGTACTGCCCATCAATCCAAAGTAGCTGCCAAAGCAAGTAACGCTAAACCTGGTTATTGTGGCTGTTACAGAGCCAGACCAATTCATCCATGGGAAAGTTCCGGTTCTAACATGGTACTCAAACTGATAGGTTGGAGACAGACCAATGGCAATAGTTAGGTCATCTGTAGGATCTTCTCCGGTAGCCATTCCTTCCCAGGCTTCTTTGATCTCAAGGTAGCCCAAGTCGACCGTAAAGCTCTGAATCGGAATAATATAGGGAGGATCGGTATTGTAGACTCTCTGCCAATAACCACTTGAGTCGATTAACCAGACACTCAACTCAAACATGCGCCCGCCATATGCTTGGACTGCAGTATTGAAGTCGCCAGTCGCGTCTACTCCGTATGAGAATGATATGTTGACGTCCAGAGGTACGCTATCAAAGTCCCATCTAAGTGTCTGAGCGAAATAGACGAAATCCTCACAATCGGGGTAATTGTCCGTTTCATCCACGGGATGTCGGAAAGCGAGCAAATCCATAGGTTCATGCGTCCATGTGAGATTGACATAGCTGTTTCCTTCATCCTCTGGTACAACTTGATGAACCCCGCTAAACCTTGTTTCTGCGCCAGCTGATGTAGCATTTACGATGATATCCACTTCATCGGGATCATCTAGCGTGGGATCTGGAGCGTACTCACCAGTTACAACACCGCCAGGGTCGAAAACGGACATCCACTGGGGAGCAGCGAATCTAGGGGCGAGTCTATTTGTGGGAGAGGGATCATGTGTGGCTATCAAAGGCGCACCCACAGCCATGAAAATGAACAAGCCCAGTACTGCCACGCCTAAAATTCCAATTCTGTGCTTTCTATACTCGCGCCAGAAACCGGTGATGCTTACATACCAGTTGCTATCACGCCAGTTCCGTTTTTCAGGTTCGGACAAATATTGACCTCCATCATCTCAGAAGGGACATACTGTCTCTTCTGCAAATTTGTTCTAACAAATCACGCATCCCTTGGCTTGCCTAAAAAAAGGTATGGTTCGCGCTGCCCTTCTCTAAATTGAGTTTGGCTTGTCATGAAATAGGTTGTACAAGTATCAACGGTCTTCATCACCAAAGGATTCTTCAAATGGGTCAGGACCAACCATCGAATCGATTTCTTCGCTATCTAGCTCAGCGTCCCTTGCTTCACGCGCTTTGATAATGTCCTTTGTCCTTTTGGCTGACGCCCACAAATCTGCATACACCATGCCCACAAGAAAGATGGCCATGACACCTGTCAAAGCCAGTATGGTGCCAATGAACCGAAGCACTGGAACAAAGTTCAAAGAAAGCCCTACGGCAAGCAGTATAATAGGGATAGCAAGTATCCTCTTTCGTGGTTCTTTGCGGGTTTTGGGAAATGCACGAATAGACATTGTACTTCAATCCAAGGAGAAATGGAGGGGCTTTTACTATTTTCGACAGGAGCATTTGAGGGAACAATCAGCCTTGGATGGAGTACCTGCGAAATGGATGATGAAGCGATAGTTAAGTATCACACTTAGGCAAAAGAGTGCCCTCAAACTTGCCGAAGATGAGTTAGATGGCGTGCGTATGCCGTTAGGTATTTAAGAACTAGTTTAGTCCGGGCCCTCATTAGACCCGGCATTGGAGATATGAGATTATGCCCCTTCTGGATATCAGATCACTTCGGATGTATTATCAAACTCATAAGGGCCTCGTCAAGGCTGTCGATAATGTTTCGCTAGAACTTGAGCCCGGTGAGTCTATTGGTCTTGCAGGGGAGTCAGGTTGTGGAAAATCAAGCCTTGCGTATTCCATAATGCAACTACTTCCACCAGCTGCAAACATTGTTGGAGGTAACGTCTTCTTCAAAGGAGAAGACTTGCTTCGAAAGAGTGCGAAAGAAATGCGTGACATCCGATGGAAGAATGTTGCCATTATCTTTCAGGGTGCCATGAACGCATTGAATCCGGTTTTTGAGATTGGGGAGCAAATCTCTGAAGCTATCCTGATGCATGAGAATGTAACTGAGGAAGAGGCTCTCGACCGATGTGCGAAGCTCTTTGAGATGGTTGGTCTTGATCCCGGAAGAATTCACAACTACCCTCACGAGTTCTCAGGCGGAATGCGTCAGAGAGCAATGATTGCCATGGCACTAGCGTGCAATCCGGATTTGGTGATAGCAGATGAGCCCACAACTGCGCTGGACGTCACAATCCAAGCACAGATTCTAAAGCTGATGCAAAAGCTGCAGAAAGACTTGGGCCTGTCCCTGATTCTTATCACTCACGACCTTAGCGTTATCGCAGAAACCTGTGACAAGACTGCAATCATGTACGCAGGTCGCATCGCTGAGCTGGCAGACGTGGTGTCTGTATTCAAGGACCCTGTGCACCCCTATGCCACTGGACTAGTAGGTGCAATCCCGAGCATGGTGAAAGCTGAGAAGAAGAAGCTGACATCAATTCCCGGTTCTCCACCGGACCTCATTATTCCGCCACCCGGATGCCGATTCCATCCAAGGTGTCCGTATGCTCAAGATATTTGCTCACGAGAAGAGCCTTCCTTCGATGAGATTGAGCCGGGTAGATTCGTTTCCTGCCATTTCGCTGAGCAGTTGAAAGGCGAAATAACAGTGGACTTGGAGTGATGTAAAGATGACAATTGATGAAACAAGAGTTTTGGAGCAGTCAGCCCATATTGCTGAGGGCCAAGCACTGATAGAGGTGAAGAACCTTCGGAAATGGTTCCCTGTTAATACTGGATTCCTCTCATCAATCCTGTACAAGCAGTCACTCTATGTCAGAGCAGTCGACGGTGTAACCTTTGATATCAAGAAAGGAGAAGTACTTGTGCTAGCCGGGGAAAGCGGCTGTGGCAAGACCACAACGGGCCGGTGCGTACTCTATCTTGAGTTGCCAACGGATGGCAAAGTCGTTTATGCAGGACAGGATCTGGCTACCCTAGATAGGAATGAGATCAAGGAACTTCGAAAGAGAATGCAGATTACATTCCAAGATCCCTATGAGTCACTGAATCCAAAGCAGAGCATTTTCAGTATTGTTTCAGAACCACTCACTGTGCACAAGCTCCCCTTAACGCCAAGTCAGAGAAGAGAGCGGGTTCTTGAGGCACTTGAGAGTGTTGCTCTTATTCCTGCTGAGGATTACATTGACAGATACCCACACGAGCTTAGCGGCGGGCAAAGACAGAGAATCTCAGTTGCACGTGCACTAATTCTGCA